>JASFIA010000009.1:0-15030 GCA_050122915.1 Desulfobacterales bacterium
TTGCCCGGGGGGACATATCCGTCGCAGAGGCTCACTACCGCAGAGCCTTGAAGGGCGATCCAGAGCTTGTCTCCGCCGTCTTCCCCATGATGATCCGATGCCGCACCCAACGCTATCGCCAGGGAGGTACAACACTGAAGATGATATTGGATCTCATGGCGGCCGAAGACGATGCAGCATACCTTCGGGCGCTTGCCGATTGTAAGGACTTGGAGACCTTGGCCAGGGATCCGTTTTCGGTTGCGCCCGATGAACGGATGGAATTGAACCGTCTTGTGGTGACGCGGCTGCTTACCCGTCCCTTATCCCCTCAAGAGGAGTTGTTTTCCGGATTTTTTCTGTATGAGACAGGCGCACAGGATCCCCTTGCAGCCAAGACCGTAAGAGCATGGCTGTCCCATCCGGAACATAATCCGGCCAGACGGTCGGCCTGGATCACTCTGATTGGTCTGTACCGGCGGATGGGTGATTCCGAGTCGATGAGCGATGCGTTCAATGAGGCACTCTCAGAAGGGTTTGCCGCCGAGTCCCTGATGGCGGCATTGGAAGGGGCCCATGTACTGCCCATATCCACTGTGGAAGCGCTTCAATCCCAGTATGCCGTTTCGGTGTCGATGCCGGATGATATTCTCTCGTCGGGATGGATGGTTCTTCCCCGGCTGTTCTCCGGAGATGATCGCTGATCCATCCTTTTCGGTTTTCGCCGGACGATCCTTTCGGCGCATGGCGGGCGACCGTTCGAAACGCCGAATGCCCCTACCCCTTGATAACGGCGAGGGGCACGACCCTGGCCACCTTATTGGCGATGCCGGCGCCATGGACGGCGTCGACGACCCGATCCACGTCTTTGTAGGCCAGGGGGGCTTCTTCCGCCAAACTTGATAAACACCCAGCCCTCACTCGAATGCCTGCGGCTTCGAGGTTCTCTTTTAAGCGCATCCCTTTGATGCGCTTCTTGGCCATTCGCCGGCTTAGTTGTCGTCCCGCCCCATGGCAGCAGGATCCAAAGCTCAATTCCATGGCTGAAGGGGTGCCCGTGAGAACCCAACTGGCGGTTCCCATGGAGCCGGGAACCATCACCGGCTGACCGATATCCCGGTAGGCGGCCGGAATCTCAGGGGAGCCGGGCCCAAAAGCGCGGGTGGCGCCTTTTCGGTGAACGCACAACGATGTGGGATGACCATCCACTTCGTGGGTTTCTATCTTGGCCATGTTATGGGCGATATCGTAAATTTGAAAAAGGTGGTGATTCCTCACTTTACCGGCCAGCACCGCCTCGAAGGAGCGTCGGATGCGATGGGCTATAACCTGGCGATTGGCAAAAGCGAAATTGGCTGCTCCGTTCATAGCCGCCAGGTAGTCCGTCCCTTCACGGCTGGCCAGAGGGGCGTACACCAACTCCCGGTCCGGAAGCCGATAACCGTATCGGGAGACAGTTTTTTGAAAGCGTTTCACGTAGTCGCTGCACACCTGGTGTCCCAGTCCCCTGGAACCGCAATGTATCTGAACGACGATGGCATCCGGGTAGAGCCCCATGCGTTCGGCTGCAAGGGTGTCGAAAACCGTTTCAACGGCATCCACTTCGATGAAATGGTTTCCCGCACCCAATGTGCCGATTTGGTCCTTGCCCCGCTCCTTGGCCCGCTCGCTGATCACCGATGCGTCGGCTCCGCTCAGGCAACCGGCCTCCTCTGTGTGTTCAAGGTCTGCGGCCGTCGCAAACCCACGCTTTAGAGCCCAGTTGCCCCCAGTCTCCAAAACCTCCTCCAATTCAGCGGCATTCAATCGGATATGGCCCTTTTGCCCAACGCCGCTCGGGCATTGGTATTGAATGGCTGCCGCCAAGTCGTCTAGGTGGGGGAGAAGGTCCATGCGATTCAGATGGGTTCCCAGGAGTCGGACACCACAGTTGATGTCATAGCCGACACCTCCAGGGGATATAACCCCGTCGGTAAGGCGGGTGGCCACCACGCCGCCGATGGGAAACCCATAGCCCTGGTGCATGTCTGGCATCGCCATCGCCTGCTTTGCAATACCGGGAAGGGTCGCGGTGTTGATGAGTTGATCGATGCTCCGGTCATCGGTTAGGGCTTCGATAAGGTCGGGGTGCGAGAAGAAGCATGCCGGGACCCGCATGTCCTGGCGATAAGTAGCTGGAATCTGATAATGAAATGGGCCTATGGACTTCCATGGGGGGGGCATCTGAACCTCCTGGTGCCGAGCCGGGAACTACAGACTCAGACGTCAAAAACGATAGTGACCTCGACACCGTCTCGGGTTTCCACTATGCTGAGATTATGATAAGTCACCGCCTTGATGTACCGTTGAATGCCGTCGATGACATGACCTTTCAACTGCGCTTTGAGGTTGTGTCGGGTCATCCGTTCGAATGAGAAGTGATTGACGGCCATAGATTTCGATTCTGCCAAGTAGGCCAATTCGTTCAGCCATTCCACCAGCAGCTCTTCGGAATCGCTTCCTGTGAGGTTCACCATATGGGTGATGACGGGCCCCTTAAATTGCGCTGATGGGGCCATCAATTGCATCATCCCCAGGGCGGCTTGGCGGAAAAGGTCTTCCAAGTCGCTACCTGAAACGTGAATGGCAACGTCTGCCGTGTGATCGAGTTCTTTGAACGGCATCGCGATCCCTCAACCCATTCGGGTGTCGAGCGGGGTGGCTGAAACACGGGTCACCGTCATAGCCGATGATAGCGCCACCTTGGCTTATTCGGCATTATAAACGTAAGTCCTCAGCATCGGTTTTAAAGGCGGGGGACATCAATGGCCAATTCTTCCCGCCCTTTGGGCTTCAAGAGGGGGAAAACCCCTGGTGGACATCGCTTATCGAAATAGCTTGTCGGAGATTTTGTCCCTTCAGCGCAAGGTGCTGAGGCACTCTCGGATGGGCAAAACCCTTCTGATCCACCGTTTTGTCATGGTGGAAATCCTTTTGTTGCTGATTTGCCTTTTGCTGATGATAGGCAATCCCCCCCTGAAGATAATTCCTGCTTTTGTGGCCATATCCGGTCTTGCATGGTTGTTTAGGGAAAGAGCGGTGATGGTGCAGTTCAAGCGGGATATGAAGGGGCAGCTCATGAGGGATCCCGACGCCTCATTCAAAAAAAAGAGCGTCATGGAGGCCACGGAAGAGGGTTTTTCGGTGACCAATTCCGGCGTCACAGCCCGGTTCCTCTGGCGCCAAGTCGAGCATCTCGAAGCCGATGACCGCTGCATCTACATCCTGTCAGAGGGCATGCAGCACTATGTGGTTCCAAAATCGGCGTTCGGGTCACCCGTCGAGGCGTCGGCGTTTTACCGCTTTATTGAAAGGAATCGTGAAAAGGCCTTGGAGGACAATCGACGGTCGGGGGATGGCAATGGCGCCTGAGCGCGCCACGACATGGAGGTCAGTGAATGGTTTTCCCCGCCATGTCCCGGCGGCATTCCAAAAAAGCGATGAAGAGATCCAGGAGTTTTTCTGCGCTGTCAAACCGATTGATCAATTCTTCAGCAGTATAGCGATTGGCATTGGTATTGAGGAAGTCGTCGATGGACGATACCATGTCCAGCCGCTCCTCGTCTTCAAGATCCTGGCAGAGGATGTAGGTGAGGGTGGTTTTGATATCTTCCAGCAATACGCTTTTGGTTAGCAAACTGGGTAGCATCGGGATCGTGGTTCTGGAAATGGGATAGAAGGGGGCATCGACGTTCACCCCAATCGTTACCGACGACTACTACCATCGGGCGTCCGGCATTTCAAGTCCGAATCCTTGGGGACCAAGGCATCGCGCTTGAGCTCTGCCACCGTGGCTCCCCACCCCCCGGCATCGGGTGGCGCCAGCCCGAAAGAAACCACGTGTGGATGCCCATGCAGAATGCTGTGCAGCCGGCGCCTCATCACACCTCTCCCCTTGCCGTGAATGATGCGGACGGAATCGAAGCCCTTCTGGCGGCAGGCGTCCAGATAGTCCTCGATCAAGGCGGTCAGGTCGGAGGGCCTGAATGTATGGAGGTCGAGAACATCTTCTATTGGGATGTCGACGGGTGCCATCGTCTGCCATCTTTCTGTCGGGTTGTATCCATCATAATGGGATGATGACGTGCACGCAAGTCACTATTTGGCCTTAATGGCGCTTCCACTGGTTGCCTATGCAGCGGGATCCATTCCTTGGGGTCTCTGGATCGCACGGCTGGCTTGTGGCGCAGATATTCGGCGTCTTGGCAGCGGGAATATCGGGGCCACCAATGTCCGTCGAATCGCCGGAACGGTGCCGGGAATCCTCACCCTGGCAGCGGACGGGCTGAAGGGGGCGGTTCCGGTCTGGATTGCCGCCGTCCTGGTCCCCGAGGTGTCAGCATACACCGCTTTTGTAGGCTTGTCTGTGTTTTTGGGACATCTGTATCCTGTTTTTTCGAGGTTTCGGGGTGGCGGCAAGGGCGTGGCCACGGCTGGAGGCGTCGTGCTCGCACTCTCACCCGCGGCGCTTCTAACGGCGCTTCTATCCTTTGTTTGGGTGGTATGCTTGAGCAGTCGCGTATCCGTCGCCTCCTTGGCAGCATCAACCTGCCTGCCCCTCTTCCTCTGGGAGGCCACCGGTTCCATGAGCCATACAGTTATGGCCTCGGTCATGGCATTGTTGATCTGGTGGCGCCACCGGCAGAACCTTCGACGCCTCATCGAGGGGACCGAACCCGTTATCGATTGGTGACCCCCGCCTGCCTCAACCGGGCGCCATTATAGAAATAAAAGGGCAAGAACCCCCCCCCCGGGCTATCTGCGCCCGACGGCGGAGGGGATGGAGACGGGAGGCCAAGAGACTACTGGAGTAGGGCCCAGAAAAGGCCGATCAGCCCGGAAAGGACAAATACGGATTCGACAGCGAATTCGAGCCTGATACTGGGAAGGAATTTCCCTTGTTCATGGGCGATCACAAGTGATCCAAGAGCGACCGGGCACAGCAAAAGCAGCAACCCCAGTGAGGGAGCGTTTTCCTGGAATTCAAGGAGGATCAGCAGGATGCATGCAACCCCCAATAGGGACTTGAGAAGCCGCAGGGAGATTTTTTCTCCCAGGAATACCGGTATGGTTTCCTTTCCCACAATCCGGTCCCCTTGAACATCCAATAAATCAAAGAAGGCTGTCCGGATGAAAACCATGGTCGTGGCCCAGGCAAACACCCCAATGGTGGCAAGACTGGCACCCTGTCCTGCATACAGTCCGGGCAACAGTGCTGTGACGAGCCCCCAGGCGACGGCGATCAACACGGTCTTCGAACCCGGAATATCTTTCAAGCGGGTGGCGTGGCCTCGGGTCAATCGACTCGGTAGGATCGGCATGTTGTAGGCCAGGCCCAATAGACTCATGGACAGCAGGACCCAGAAGGGTACGGTGCCTATCATATAGGCTATCAGAAGCCCTGCGGCGCCGGCGATCAGTGACGAGGACAGCAATAAGGGGAGGTGGGTCCGGTAGAACATGGCGCGATCCGGGTCGTTGTAGTCGTCGGATGAACGTCCTGTGAGGTTGTTTAAAATGTGCATGGACAATACGTAGAGTACGGCCACTGCTGCAAATAGCCTGGATCCGGTGAGGAGCTGAAGCTTGGCGCATGCATAGGTGAGGCAGCCGGCACCGATGGCGACATAGACATTGGTGAGCAGCAGGGTCCGCTGAAGGCGATAAAAAAGCCCCCGCCAGCCGCTTGCCCCCCCCCGATAGGGAATGGCTTCTATGGCCCGGCAGACTTTTTTAATGACCCAATTCGGTGTTGAGGCGCCAGCGGTCACTCCGACATGACCGAATTGGGACAGAGCCTCGATGTCCAGGTCCGCCTCGGTTTCCGCATGAAAAGCGGGTTTCCCTGCGGCCTTGGCGATTTCATGGAGGCGCTGCGTATTGCCGCTATCTTTGCCGCCCACAACCACGACGGCGTCGACGAGGTTTGCCAGGCACTTGATTTCGGCCTGGCGCTTTTCGGTGGAGTCGCAGATGGTGTCGTATACTTGATAGTGGGGCAGGTTGTCGTCGACCCACCGTTTGATGTTATCATAGTCATTGATGTTCTGGGTCGTTTGGGCCACGACGATAGCCCGCTCAAATAACGGCAGGGCCGCCAATCCCTCCAGGGTCGAGACCACATGCCCCCTGCCACCGGCATAGCCCAGAAGACCAATCACCTCCGGGTGATCCTCGTCGCCGACGATAATGGTGTCATACCCCTTGCGGGCGTGTTTCCGGATGATGACCTGGACTCGTATTACCCGCGGGCACGTTGCGTCGATGATGGAGAGTCCGGCGTCGGCCAGGATGGTCTTGACCGATGGGGGAACCCCGTGGGCCCTGATCAGAACCGTTCCCTCGGCCTGGTCCGGGACCTCGGTCAGAATCTCGATGCCCTTGCTTTTCAGAACATTTAGAACCTGGGGGTTGTGAATCAGGGGACCGAAGGTGCAGATCGGCTTTTGGTTGTTGTCGGGGGCCTTCATGGCCAGTTCGACGGCACGACGGACGCCCATGCAAAAGCCGGCGGTTTTGGCAATTTCAATTTTCATGCGGTATGGGCTGGCTCGATAGCGCCCTTCAGGCTGCCGCCAGACGAGCCGGGGGAGTTTACCCCGCGGGTTTCAGGAAAACCTTGTGGTCCACCAGGGAGAGTGCATCGATCGTCGCCTTGATGAATTTCTGCTCCCCGAAAATGTTGACCAGGCGAAGGCCGCCCTCCTCGGGCTGCACTTTGTCAACGGCCTCCATAATCAGTTCTTCCTCGCCATTTTGAATAAGATAGGCATTGGCTTCGCACATCGATCTGACTCCTGTCGGCTATACTATCGATAGGGATGCGAGTTCTTTCACAACCAGTTCGTCGACCAGTTCTGGCAGGGGCAGGGGGCAGATGCCGACGATGTGGATGTTTTCCTGGGAGAGAGGCAGCAGATATTTGGGCGCTGGACTGGCGGCAATCGCTTCGGCCATTGCCGACGTCACCTCGCCCATCATGGCATGGGCAACGACGATGCCGATGGGGCCTGCAATCACGTCCACGGTTTCCACGGTGCGGCAGATGGCGTTCTCACCGGATGCACCTCGGTTGGCCCTGGCTTTTAGCATCTGAGCCGTGGCGATGGCATTGGTTCCCAAAGCGATGATGTCGACCCGCTCCTCGAAGCTGGCCTTCAACCTTTTGATGATGGTGCTGCCGATGCCGCCGCCCTGGCCGTCTATGACGCAGATTCGTTTCAGTGCCATCGTTTCTTGCCTTGACGGTTTGATGTCAATCTCATCATTTCGGCGTCTTTCCTAACACTGAAACCGTTGACCGTTGACCCGGCGCTGAATGCCGCCAGGGTAGAGGCAGTAGCTGTCCGCAGAGAGTGGGGAGCCTAAGAGGACTCAGACTTTAGCAAACCGATCAGTCGATCCAGGTCGTCGCTGCCGTAGTACTCGATTTCCACTTTTCCCTTTCGCCCACCCCTGTCACGGATAGTGACACGGGTGCCGTAGTAGCGGGAAAGGTCCTCGGCCAAGTCGGCCAGATGGCGCTTCAGTGTGCTGGCCCGGGCCGGTTTTGGAGCCGATGGCGGTTTCTTCAATCGCTTGATGAGCCGTTCGGCCTCTCGAACCGAGAGTCCCTTTCCAAGGACAGTTCGCCATGCGTGGTTCCTGGCGATCGGGTCGTCGATGCCCAGCAGCGCCCTGGCGTGCCCCATGGAAATGTGACCCTCGATGATCGATTCCTTGATTGGGGAGGACAGCTGCCGCAGGCGCAGAAAATTGGCCACCGCCGAACGGCTTTTCCCAACCCGACTGGCAGCTTGGTCTTGGGTCAGGCCGAACTCTTCCATCAGACGATGATAGGCGTCGGCTTCTTCGATGGGATTGAAGTCCTCCCTCTGAATGTTCTCGACGATTGACATCTCGAGCATTTCGGCATCGGTGATGTCTTTGAGAACCACCGGCACCTGATCTAGCCCGACACGCTTGGCCGCCCTCAGACGGCGTTCGCCGGCCACCACTTCGAACCCGCTGGCGTCTTTTCTGACCAGGAGGGGTTGAATAATACCCTGTGCACGGATGGATGCACTCAACTCTTCGAGATCGGATTCGTTAAACCGACGTCGGGGTTGGTAACGGTTCGGTCTGATCAGATCGATATCGCAGAGGAAGAAATCCCTGCCCTCTCCCCCGCCGGCGGCTTTTTGGGATGTGGGAATCAGCGAGTCCAGCCCTCGCCCGAGGGCCTGCTTTTTCCGATGCCGGCTTGGCTGTCCAGGGGTTGCTTTGGCCTTGCTCATAGGATCATCCGTTTATGTAAACGTTCAGGCGGCTACCTGAGGCCAATGGGTGATGATTTCCCTGGCGAGGTCGAAGTAGCTCCGGGCGCCGACCGAATTGGCATCGTAGAGCAAAATGGGTTTTCCGAAACTTGGCGCCTCTCCCAGTCGTATGTTCCGTGGAATCATGGTCTTGAAGATCAGCGATTTGAAGAAGCGCTCGGCGTCTTCAGCCACCTGATGGGATAGATTGGTTCGTTTGTCGAACATGGTCAATAGAATGCCGCCGATCTCAAGATCGGGATTGATGCCGTCTCTGATGCGCTCAATGGTCTGGATCAGCTGGCTAAGACCCTCCAGGGCATAGAATTCACATTGCAGGGGTATCAGCATGCAATCGGCGGCTGCCATGGCGTTGACCGTGAGCAGACTCAAAGAGGGCGGACAGTCAAGGAGGATGTAATCGTATCGGTCTCGAATGCCGGACAGAAACCGGCGAAGCACTTTTTCCCGACCGTCCCGATGCATCATCTCCACCTCGAAGCCGATGAGTTCGACATTCGAAGGCAATAGGTCCAGATGGGGCAGTTCGCTGCTTGTCAGCAGATCCTCAACGGTGGTGTCGCCAATTAGACCGTGGTAGAGGGAGCGGCTCAATTCGGCCTTGTCTATCCCCAGTCCGGTGGTGGCGTTTGCCTGTGGGTCGCAGTCGACCAAAAGGCATGGCTTTTCGGACACGGCAAGGGATGCTGCCAGGTTGACGGCGGTGGTTGTTTTCCCAACCCCCCCTTTTTGATTGGCGATACAAATGATTTTGGCCATAGTCGGAGAGCCATACCATATCTCCTTGTGTTTGAAAAGGAAGGATGCCCCCGCCCTGCGCCCGAAAAACAGGCTACAATTTCCCGCCCCGACCGTTGCGTCAGGCTTGAAGCCGACCGCGGTCTGATGTAGAATAACTGTCCCGGCGTCGATACGGACATCGGGTATCCTTGGGGCTCGTTTGGCCCATCAACCAAAGGTTGTGTTATGAACGGTTTCAGAACGGCAGCGATCTGGTTGACGCTGCTCTGTTTCTTTATCAGCGGCGCACCCGTATCTTCCTGGGCGATCACCATTCAAGAGGAGGAAGACCTCTCGGTTGAGTTCCTACGGGTGCTCAAGCGGCATTTTATATTGGTGGACGATCCGGTGGTGGTGGATTACGTCGACGGTGTGGGGCGGCGGATCCTGAAAGCCATACCGCCTCAGCCCTTCACCTATCATTTTTATGTGGTGGAGCAGGATGTGTTCAATGCGTTTGCCACCCCTGCCGGGCATATCTTCGTGTTTTCGGGTCTGATCGAGGCCCTCGACAGGGAGGAGGAACTGGCGGGTATTCTGGCCCATGAAATCGCTCATGTTCAATGTCGGCATATATCCGATAAGATCGGGCGGGCCAAGAAAGCCAATATGATGAGCCTTGCCGGGACCATCGCCGGTATTCTGCTCGGCGTCGGCGGTATGCCGGACGTCGGACAGGCCGTCGCCGTCGGAAGTGCCGCCGGAGCCCAATCCTCCATGCTGGCCTACAGCCGTCAGGATGAAACCCAGGCGGACCAGTTCGGGTTGTCTAACCTCTTCAATGCCGGCTACAACGGCGACGGACTTGTGTCCGGCTTTGAGAAGATACGATCCAAAACCTGGTTCGGCTCAAAGGATGTGCCCACCTATCTAATGACCCATCCGGCGGTCGAAGACCGGATTGTCGGCCTGAAGACCCAGGTGGACGCCTATCAGAATGCCAACGGCAGACCCCCTGATGTGGACAACACCCCCTTTATCAGAGCCCAGTCCCGACTGATTACCAATCCGGCAGCGGCTCAAAACCAGCTCAAGCGGTTCGAGGCCGAGGTCCAGAAGCATCCCGGGGATCCCATGGCCCATTACCGGTTCGGGTTGATGCTGGCGAAGGTGGGCCGGTCGAATGAGGCGATCGCTCAACTTCGTTCATCCCTTGCCGGACGGGCATTCGACCCGGTCATCTTGGGAGACCTGGGACGCATCTACTTTCTAAACGGTCAGTACGAAGATGCGGTCTCGACCCTTACCAGCGTTATCGAGATGTCGCCCGGCGATGTGGAAGGAGAATTCTATCTGGGGCGCGCCTTGATGGAAACCGGCAACTTCATCGAGGCCAAAGGACATCTCAAGACATTGGTTCGCGATCACCCCAGCTATACGGAAGCCTATTTTTTCCTTGGCAAATGCTATGATCGGTTGGGGGAGAAGGTCGACTCTCTGTATTATCTGGGGCGGTACTATCATCTGAAGGGCGAACTGAGAAAGGCGGTTTTTCAACTGGAAAAAGCCCGGGAAGCGGATCTCTCAGGCGCCAGAGCGGAGGATATTCAAAGCCTCATGGACGACATCAAAGGCGCAGAGAAAGAGCAGAAAAAAAGGGATTCGCAGGAAAGAGAGCTGGGGCCGCGACGCCGGATCGGGTGACGATTGCCCGCCACCGGCTAGCCGGTGTTGATTGCCGATGGCTGAGTCGTGTCAGCTCCGGTCGAAGTGCGAAAAATGCATCGAAAAGGTGCCCCTGCCCTGGGTGGCCGATCGAAGGGCCGTCGAGTAGCCGAACATCCTCGCAAGGGGAACGGTTGCCGAGATCACCTGGGCACCGGACCGGTGCTCAATGGATTCAATCTTCCCGCTTCTTGCATTCAGGTCGCCGATCACTTCCCCCATAAACTCCTCCGATACGGTCACCTCCACCTTCATGAACGGATCAAGGAGGTAGGGGCTTCCTCTGCGAAGCGCCTCCTGGCAGGCCATGGAGGCGCTGACGACGTAGGCCAATTCTGTTGTCAGAGAATCCTTGTATCCGCCCCCGGTCAGCACCGCCTCCACGTTCACGACCGGGTAGCCCATGACGGGTCCGCTGGCCAGGGATTCCATGACGCCTTTTTCCACCGCCGGCAGATAGACCTCGGGAATCGCCCCCTCGGGCAGGTCGATGCGAAACCGGTTGCCTTCGTCACGTGCGAGGGGCACCAGCCGGAGAGTTACCTCACCGAAATGGCGCTGACCAGCCACCTCCTTGTCGAAGACGGCTGACGCCTCTGATTCATTTTCGATGCTCTCCCGGTAAACAACCTGAGGTTTGCCGACGCTCACCCGTGTGTTGAACTCTCTTTCCATCCGGCTGACGATGACCTCCAGGTGAAGCTCCCCCATCCCAGAGAGGATCGTCTGTCCCGTATCCTCATCCGTTCGAACGGTGAGAGTGGGATCCTCAGCCAGGAATTTGTCGAGCACCTGCTGGAACTTGTCCTGGTCGGCGTGGGTCTTGGGCTCCACCGCCACCGAGATGACCGGCTGATAGACATCGATGTTCTCCAGCAGGACCGGATGGTCTGGATTGCAAAGGGTATCCCCCGTTGTGGCGGTTTTCAGACCCACCACGCCGACGATGCTGCCGGCTTCCGCCTCGTCCACCCGCTCCCGCTTGTTGGCATGCATCATCAGCAGGCGCGATAGTTTCTCCTTTTGCTGTCGGGTGGAGTTGTAGACCTCGCTTCCGGCTTTCAGCCGACCACTGTATATCCGTGCAAAGGAGAGCTTCCGTCCTTCCGTCATCGACACCTTGAAAATCAAGGCCGCCAGTGGAGCCGATGCTTTTGGAGGGCAGGCGACCCGATCACCGGTGGACGGGTCGGTTCCTTGGATGGGGGGAATGTCGGCTGGGCTGGGCAGATAGTCGACGACGGCATCTAACAGCGGTTGGATGCCTTTGTTTTTGAGGGCGCTTCCGCAGAGCACCGGCACCAGTTTGAGATGGACGACCGCCTTCCTGATGGCTGCCTTGAGCCGTAGGGTATCGATCGGCTCCTCCGACAGATAGGCCTCCATGATGTCGTCGTCGACCTCGGCCAACGATTCGATTAGGGCTTCCCTGTGGGGTTCGATCGTTTCGGCGAACGCCGGAGGCAGATCGGAAACGGTGAAACGGCTTCCCAGGGAGTCATCATCCCATTCGATTTTTTTTCGTTCCAGAAGATCGATTACCCCTGAGAAGGCCTCCCCTTCGCCGGCCGGCAGTTGCAGCAGAAGGGGGTTGGCTTTTAGCTTGGATTTCATCTCTTCGACGACCCCGAAAAAGTCCGCACCGATTCTATCCAGCTTGTTGATGAAGGCGATCTTCGGCACCCGGTATTTATCCGCCTGCCGCCACACCGTCTCGGATTGGGATTCCACCCCCCCCACACCGCAAAAGACCCCGACGGCGCCATCGAGCACCCTGAGGGAGCGTTCCACCTCAATGGTGAAATCCACATGGCCGGGTGTGTCAATGATGTGGATTTCGGTATCCTTCCAGTGGCAGGTGGTGACCGCTGAGGTGATGGTGATGCCCCGTTCCTGTTCGTCGACCATCCAGTCCATCACCGCTTCACCGTCGTGCACCTCCCCGATTTTGTGGGATTTGCCGGTATAGAAAAGCACCCGCTCGGTCACAGTGGTTTTCCCGGCGTCGATATGGGCGATGATACCGATATTTCGTGTTTGATGGATTTTCATTTTCCGAATCATGGTACAGGGCTGTCGCTTTCTGGATTTCGGCCTTTAGTCACCCTGGGGGTCATACCGGGAAGGCGGCAGGGTGATGGGGCCGGTCAATCAGCGGTTCCATAAAGTGCAGATAGGTAAGCCAAACCCACATTCATGTCAAGGGATCCCCAGGGCCACCGCAGCAGTCGCGACCGGCGGCGGCCCTCTCCGGGAAGAGGCGTGCGATTTCCGTTTTGGATGCTCCGCAGACCCCCCGTTCAGTGATGAAACCGTCGACGAGACGCGCCGGTGTTATATCGAAGGCGAAATTGCCCGCTGGGCTGTCTGCCGGCGGGACCAACACCGAGCGGATGCCGTCGGAGGTCAACCCCTGGACGTAGCGGACTTCGTCAGGATCCCGTTCCTCGATGGGAATATCCAGAACCCCGTCGGAAATAGACCAGTCGAAGGTGCTTGACGGCAAGGCCACGTAAAATGGAACGCCGTTGTCTCTGGCAGCCAGTGCTTTGAGATAGGTGCCGATCTTGTTGGCCACGTCGCCGGTGTGGGTGGTCCGGTCGGTGCCCGTGATCACGATATCGACGAATCCCTGCTGCATGAGATAGCCGCCGGCGTTGTCGGTTATCACGGTATGGGGAATTCCGTGTTTGCCGAGTTCCCATGCGGTGAGCCTGGAGCCCTGATTAAGCGGCCGGGTTTCATCCACCCAGACATGAACCTTGATACCACGGTCATGGGCCGCATAGATGGGGGCTGTTGCCGTGCCGTATTCGATGCATGCCAGCCACCCCGCGTTGCAGTGGGTCAGTATATGGACGGATTCCCCCTTTTTCCTCCGACTGATGGCCTCGATGAGGGGGACGCCGTTTTCACCGATGTTCCGACAGCAGTCTGCCTCTTCCTCTGCGAGGGATTCGGCGAGAGTTCGGGAGGAGGTAAGCCACTCTCCGGGATCGAGGTCCGTCAGAGCCGCCTGCATCCGGTCCAGAGCCCAGGCCAAGTTGACCGCCGTGGGACGGGCATTTTTGAGCCGCATGCATTCGGATGTCAGCACGGTGCGGGGATCGGGCAGGTTATCGGGAAGGGCTTTGACCGCCAGGTGAACGCCCCAGGCGGCGGTAATGCCGATGAGCGGCGCACCGCGGACGACCATCTCCTTCATGGCGTAAATGACCTGATCTACGTTGTCGAGGGGCATGACCACCCACTCGTGGGGCAAACTGCGCTGATCGATGACCATTACCCTTTCCGACGTCGGGTCCAGCCAGATGGGGCGGACCGGTTTTCCATCAACGATCATTTGGTTCGTTCCTTTCCTAAGCCCCACGGCATCGCTGACGCCGAGGGCATCTTCTTCAATCGCTAGGGTCAGTCGATGAAAAGATCAACGATCTCGAACCGACCGACATCGATCAGTCCGTGATCGGTCAGCTTCAAGGCCGGAATGACCGGCAGGGCCAAAAAGCTGAGTGTCATGAAGGGGTCTGGCAGGGAGCACCCCATGTCCCGCGCCGCGCCGATCAGCCGGTCGAGGCTGGCCCGCACGGTCTGTATCGGGTCAACGGCCATCAGCCCTCCAATCGGGAGGGATTGGGTTGCCAGGATCGCATTGTCCCTGACTGCTGCCAGTCCGCCCCCCATGTTTACGACCGATGCCGCCGCCAGTGCCATGTCGGCGTCATCCACCCCGGCAACGATCAGGTTGTGGGAATCATGAGCGACGCTGGACGCCAGGGCTCCTGACCTCAGGCCCAGCCCCGTGACGAAGGCCGCTGCAAAACCGGTTTTTCCCGAGTGCCGATCGATCACCATCAACTTTACCAGATCCCGCGCCCTATCGGCCGTTGCCAGGCCGTTTCGGACGCAAGGGGGCAAGACCGCCTCCCGGGTAACGATTTGGTCCGGGATGACCTCGATGGCCCGTATTCGCGACCCGCTGGCCTTGATTTTCCAGTCGACGCGGTTCAGGTCGAGATTCATGGCCGGTGGGCACGGCAATGGGGGCGGCAGGGGGGTCGAATCCAGGAGACGGCCGTCCTGGGCCGCAAGCCTGCCGGCGACAAACACCGTTTCGGCTTCCGGGCGGTTGAGATCCGAAAACACCACCAGATCGGCGCGGCGGCCGGGGGCGATGGCCCCCGCATCGGGGATCCGGTATGTCTCTGCGACGTTCAATGTAGCCATCCGAATTGCCAACAGCGGATCG
>JASFIA010000010.1:0-14202 GCA_050122915.1 Desulfobacterales bacterium
CTCGATGTCACCAAGCTGTCCTTCTTCGCCTGGCTGATGCTGAAGGACCGATACCGGCTGCTGAACGCCGGAGCCGCTATGGGGTATGGGTGCGGCCCCGTCCTCGTCTCACTGGCCCCGATACCCACCCGTGACCTGAGGCGCCGCCGGGTGGTGCTGCCCGGGGAGTGGACGACCGCCCACCTGCTCTTCCGGCTCTGGGCACCGGACGCCCACAACCGTATCTTCACCCCCTATGACCGCATTATGGACACCATACGGTCCGGGGAGGCCGACGGCGGGGTGATCATCCACGAAAGCCGCTTCACTTATGAAAAAGAAGGGTTCCAGACCATCGTGGATCTGGGGAAATGGTGGGAAGATGAAACCGGCCTTCCCATCCCCTTAGGGTGCATCGCAGCGCGGCGCACCTTGACCGAGGAAACCGTGAAGGCCATCGAATCCTCAATCAGATCCAGCATCCGGTCGGCCATGACCGCTCCGGAACTTTCCCTCCCCTATATTCGCCGTCATGCCCGTGAAATTTCGTCGGAGGTTCTCGATCTCCACATTCACACCTTTGTCAATGACTTCAGCCTCGACCTTGGCGACGACGGCCGCGCGGCAGTATCCGCACTGGAAGAGAGAGCCTCAAAGGCGGGGATAATCCGATGATCGGGGTCCTGTTTGCCACCATTGCGGAGGCCGAACCCTTTCTCTGTGCCTTGAAGGCCGAGGCCTCGGGAGTGTCTCCGATCCCTGAATTCACCGGAGCCCTTCCGGAAACCGGGGCCGCCCCGCTGCGCATCGGCATCATCGGTATGGGACCCGACGCCGCCGGCAAAGCCGCGAGGGGTTTTATCTCGATGGGTCCCTTGAGCGCAGTGGTCAACGCCGGCGTCTGCGGTAGTCTTGACAACGGTTGTGGTTTCGACCCCGGCGTCATTGCGGGTATCCGAGAAGCGGTCGGGGTAAGTTCCCAAGGGCGGACCTGCCCGGTTTTGCCTCCCCATGAGGCGGGCCCATGGAGACACCTCCCCTCGGCCAGACTGGTAACTGTGGACGAACCGGTTTTCTCGAGGCGGCGGAGAAATGAACTGTCGGCAATCGGGGATCTGGTCGATATGGAAGGCGCGTCGGTGGCTCTGGCCGCATGGAAAGCCGGCGTTCCTTGCTGGATGATCAAAGGAATCACCGATCTCGCCGGGGACGGTGACCGGGAAACCCTTCACCGCCACTTGGACTGGGTGTCCCAGCGTATCGCACACTGCCTCCTGGAAGGACTTCCACGCCTGCCTGCGGCAGGGGAAACAACCGGCGCCGCCTGCCGAGAAGGATTTTGTTGATGACCTCAGCACGTTTTAAAGCCGCCGCGGCCAAAGGTGCCGCCTGCGAGCGGATCGACGGAGGAGACGCCGTTTCCCTCATCGACGCCCTCACTCCAGAGGGGGTCCATGAACTGGGACGCGCGGCACTGGCCAATCGCCGTCAGCGGTATTCGGACCGGGCCACCTTTGTCTTCAATATCCAAATCAACCCTAGCAACATCTGTGCTTCCGGCTGCACATTTTGCAATTACGCTGCCAGTCCGGAGGATGATCATGCCTATGTGCTTGAGGAGGACGACATATTGAAGGAGGTGGCCGCCGTTCAACCGACGGAGGTTCACATCGTGGGCGGTCTCAATGCCATATGGAACTACGATCGAAACCGCCGTCTTGTCGCCGAGCTGCGCCGTCGGTTCAGCGGGCTTCATATCAAGGCCTACACAGCGGTCGAAATCGCCTACTTTGCCCAAACCACGGGCAAAGATGCACTGGCCATTTTAAAGGACCTGAAAGCGGCCGGCGTCAACGCCATGACGGGCGGAGGGGCCGAAATGTTCTCGGAGCGGCTCCATCGCATCCATTGGAAGAACAAGATCGGGCCCGAAGACTGGATCCGCATTCACGGTATGGCCCATTCATTGGGTATTGCCAGCAACGCCACCATGCTCTTCGGGTTCGGTGACACATGGGGTGAACGGATCGATCACCTCCTGCGGTTGCGGGAGGCCCAAGACCGCTCCGGCGGATTCGAGTGCTTCATTCCATTGGCCTTTCAGCCGGGGCGAGACGCCTCCGGAAGCGTGGGACCCTCTCCGTCGGACATATTGACCGTCATGGCCATCTCACGACTTCTTCTGGACAACATCCCCCATATCAAATCCTACTGGCCCATGAGCGGTCTCGAGACCGCCGCCGCCGGTCTGAGCTGGGGAGGGGACGACATGGACGGCACCATTCGAAAAGAACGCATCGCCCACCTTGCCGGTGCCAGCACCCCGGGGGGACTTGCCAGAGAGCAGATGATCGACACCATCAGAGCCGCCGGGTTCATTCCCGTGGAGCGGGACGGTCGATTTCGACCCGTCGACGCCTTTCCGGACCCGGGCGAATCGCCCATGCCCCCCCATGAAGGACAGAAACCATGACCGACTATCCCGTTGCCATGATTCCCTATGCCAATATGGCCCCTTTTCGAGTGGCCGGGACGCCCAAAGGCTGTCGCTGGATACCTCTCGTGCCGTCGGAAAGCGTCGTCGCTATCAACGCCGGAAAGGTCCTGGCGGCGGCGATTCCGGTGGGCGCCATGCCGGCTCTTGGAAGCCGAATCGAACCGATTGGTCGTTTCGGTATCGCCGCCAAGGAGGCGTCCATGAGCGTCCTTCTTTTTTCCCACCGGCCGATTCGGCATCTATCTCCGGGCGACCGAATATCCGCCACCAAAGAATCCACCACCAGCGTCCGACTCCTGGAGATGCTTCTTCACCGCCCCTTTACCGGCAACCGGCAATGGGCTCCATCGAGCCCTCTTGCCACATCAGACGCCGAACTGATGATCGGCGACCGGGCTCTGGCAGGCCTCTACTGGCGTCAACGCGAAGGGGACCGCTTTGGGGAGGCCCCCCGTTTGGCCGCCTTCGCCCATGTGACGGATTTGGCCTCCGAATGGTTCGACTGGCAGGGGGTGCCCTTCGTGTTCGCAAGATGGGTGGTGAGAACAGACGCGCCAGCCGACTGTCGACAAGCCATTAAAGAATGGCTGCTTCGGTTCAGGGATGGCGAACCGGCCTTTGTCCGGCGATCCATACCGAAGGCATCGGCGGATACCGGTCTTCCTACGGAACTTATCGAACGCTATTTTGCCGTTATTCGACGGACCTTGACCGAGAAGGACATGGCGGGTCAGAAACGCTTTCTGGACAATATAACCCAGGCGCCCAGCCTCCTTCGACAGAGCCTGCGGCAACCACCAGCCACTGCTGCTTTGGGATAACCGTGACCACGGCAAATGTATCAGATAGGGGCCTGTCGGCTCCTCAGGGCTCGGGTCGACGATATGACGCCAAGGACGGCATGGCATTTCTCACCCGGCTGCCCATGGGCGAGCTGATGGCTTTGGCCCATGCCGAACGAAATCGCCGCCATCCTCGAGGCATCGTCACCTTTGTGGTGGATACCAACCCCAATTACACCAACGTTTGCGAAACCCGTTGCGCCTTCTGCGCCTTCTGCCGGCGTCCCGACGACCCCGATGCCTACACCCTCTCCCCCGAACAGGTGGCCGAAACGGTATCGACGGCTCACCGGGCGGGGGCCACGACCGTCCTGCTTCAGGGGGGAAATCATCCCGGAATCGGCCTGAAGGACTGGATCGCCTATATCCGAGCCATCCGGAAGGCCTGCCCCGCCATTCACATTCACCCTTTCAGTCCGGCGGAATACGTCTGGATGGCCGCACATGAAAATCGAACCGTGGAAAGCGTGCTTCAGGCGATTTTCGATGAAGGGATCCGCACCATTCCCGGTGGTGGGGCAGAAATTTTGGTGGATCAGGTCCGCAGAAAAATCGCCGCAACCAAGGCCACGGCGCAACAGTGGCTGGATGCGTGCGAATCCGCCCATCGCATTGGATTTCGAACCACGGCAACCCTGATGTTCGGTCATCTGGAAACGGACAGGGATATCATCGACCATCTGCTGCGACTGCGGTCCCTGCAAGACCGGACCCGCGGCATTACCAGCTTTATTGCCTGGTCCTTCAAACCCGGGGGGTCCCCTTTGGGTAAAGTCGTTTCAAAGTCGGCCCACCCGGCCCGCTACGTCCGAATCATCGCTACGGCAAGGCTCATGCTGGACAATATCCATCACATCCAATCGTCCTGGTTCAGCGAAAGCACCAAGGCTGGACAGTTGGGCCTTCTGGCGGGTGCGGATGATTTCGGCGGAATCCTGGTGGAGGAAAATGTGCTGAAAACCACCGGGCACTGCAGGTCTGCTTCCGTGGATGGGGTCAAGGCTTTGATCCGGCAGGCCGGTTTCACCCCTGCCCAGAGGGATTCAGATTACCGTGTTCTTCGGGTTTTTGAGGGCGAAACCATCGGGGAAGGGCCGGCTGATGCCATTGGAGGGGAGAAGCCTCGATAAAGCGAAGCACACGCTCCATGGACCATTGGGAAACCAGCCGTTGGTCAGGAAGAGATCACTTCCAGGCGTTCCGGTGACGATCCTCCGTATCAGGGCCCGAGCCTTAGAGGAAAAACAGCACGGAAAACGCCATCAGGGGCAGTAATTCCCAGATGGCTGTGGCGACGATCCGCCGCCCTAACGAATGTCTTCGGTGACGGGGCATTTCTCAATCTCCCACCAATCAGCATTCTCATCGATTGCTTTATCGGCAAGAGATTGCGGCGCCTTTAATTCGGAAATCCCCGAAAGAAGGGAGTCGTTGCCCGTTACCCCACCCGAAGCCTTTTCAAATGGAGCGTTACCGCAAACTATTGCTCGGTCACTGCAGCGACAAACGGGCTCTTAGCCCCCCTTGGGGCGCGGCATGCCCCGGGCCCCTGGGAGGCCGCACCATGCTCGTCCCGACGGATAGTGGAAAGGTTGGTTGCAGCGGCAGGCAACGACGCATGTCGGGGCTATCTCCCAGGGAAAGTCGACGGCAAAGGTCAGGTGGCACCCCCCCTCCCCCCGGTCGTTGGGGGAGGGGGCTCACCCATATCATCAGGTCAGGCGTTCTATTTTTTTATCAACCATTCCAGAAGGTTATATCAATAACAACCACACACCCTGCGATAATCGCTCAAGGTTTTCTATGGGGACGTCGAAAACCTTATTCACTGACGAAAAGCGAATTTTGATGCTCTCCTGAAGGTGGATGCCGAATGCCTCCTGACCTGAGTTCGCCACCTGACCCCCTTTTCGTCTTTTAACGTTCCTCTCAGCCGATCCCGACAGCCGGAAATTTGAGTATTCGCTACCCTGAAGGCCATCGACCACTCCGGCGGGGATCCGCGCTGAAAGAGGCATCCGGCACTCTCTAGTAAAGCCCTGAGTGTCCATTCAACAGGCACTCAGGACATCGACGGGTGATTCAACGGATATCCCCCCTCGCCCTGCTCGCAGTCCAGCAAATCCTGAAACGTGGTATTGTCGTAGATGTTAAAGATGGCCTCTTTCACCTCTTTCCACATGGGAAAGAAGGCGCATTTCCCCTGAAACGGGCAGTTGGCCTCCGGGATCGGCGCCATGCATTCCACCGGATTGAGATCCCGGGTGAGAAACCGCATCAGATCCCCCACCCTGAATCGATCCGGATGAGGCACCAGTTCGTAGCCGCCATTGAACCCTCTTTTTGATCTCACAAACCCCCCCTTTTTGAGCTCCGCCAGGATCACCTCCAAAAATCGCTCCGGTATCGCCTGGGCATCGGCGATTTTCGATATTTTCAGTGGCCCCTGTTCATAATGCTTGGCCAGTTCGAATATCGCGCGCAATGCATATTGATGCTTCTTGGTGATCAGCATAATCCCCCTGCCGGATCGGGATGGGACGAGGCGTCGATCAATCGGCTGAGTCGACGTGTCATGACCCTTTTGAGTCGCTGCTGTCGCACTTCGTTGCCAGCACCTGCCGGTAAACGCGCTTCGGCAGCTTGGAATGGAGATGGTTCCATATAAACCGTTGAAAATCCGTCAGCACCTCCAAACGGCCCTCCGCTCTCCGGCGATCCTCCCCGGAAAGGTCGGGTCCGACGAGATCCTGAGCAACGGCGTCAATCCGATGGTCAATATGGCGTTTAATGTCGAAAAAAAAGGTGTGGGACATGTCTGTTAACCTTTGGGTTTATGGCCATGGGGTTCTCAATAATATCGCTGGCTGGTCAGGTCGAAATGGTCGGACAAAAAGCGTCTCAATAACCGCCATTCCTCCACCTGCCCTTCGCAAAAAGCCATTTCCAGCAGGTTGCCGGCATCGCGGGCTTCTTGTAGGCGCCTTTCTGCAAGGGCCATTTGGCCCGTTATATGGTCGTGGCAATCCACCAGATAGCTGTTGGCCATAACGCCATTCTCCAATCAGCGCTTTAGAATGCGATTGCGGACCCGTTGGAGCTCGCTTCGGATGTCTTCCATGGATCCTTCTCCTTCACAGCTCTCGCAGAGATAGCTCGTGGGCTGCGACCGATGATTTCCGCATGACACGCAGAGCCCCTCCTCGGCGAGCCTTGTCTGGATCTCGGTCCAGCGTTGCTTCTCGATTGTGGGCGGCTTGCCGCTTCGCCGCTGGGCTTTCAGTATGGAAAAAAGGGGCATTTTGGGCAGCATCCTTTGTTCATCCGTCCGATGGACATGACCGTCACCGGAGGGGGTATCATCGAGATGTCGACGGCCTCTCATCCGGTTCGACCTCGACGGGTTTGGGAAGACGATTTCTAGGAAGCCGGATCCGAAACAAAGTGCCCTCTCCGGGCTCCGATTCATAGTCGATCCGTCCGCCGTGTTCATGGACGATTTTTTTGGTCATGAGCAGACCCAGCCCTGTGCCGCCGAGTCCTTTGGTGGTGAAGAAATTGGTAAAGACCTTCTTTTTGATTTCGTAGTCCATACCGCAGCCGTTGTCTGAAACCTCGTAGACGATAGACCCATCTTCTTCGTAGGCCCTGACCGTGACGCGAAGGCCGTCATTTTTGTCGCTTATGATGCAGGCGTCGATGGCGTTGCCGACCAAATTGGTCAGGCACTCATGCATGCTTTCATAGTCGATGGCCGCCGAGGCCATCTCTCCGATGCGCTCATGGCGGAGAATGATGCCATGCTTTTTCGCTCGGGTCGCATACATGCTGACCACTTCCCTGGATATATCCGACGGCTGGCTCTCGGCCGCCCGTATTTCCCTGCCCCGGGAAAAGCCCAGGAAGGCATTGACGAATTGGGAAATCCGCTCGATGTTTCGATCCAGCATCTCGATACCTTTTTGCACACGGCCCAGGTTGCTCTTACTGAGCCCCGTGTTGAGCATATACATCCCCCCCTCGAGCGCCGTGATGAGATTTTTCACTCCATGGGCGAGACCGGCCACGGTTTGCCCCACGGCCGCAAGCCGCTCGGCCTCAAGCTTTTCGTTCTGGAGGGTCTTGATTTCGGTCAGGTCCTGAAGGGAAAAGGCCATTCCCAGGGATTGCCCGTCCATCTTCAGCTTGTTGCCCACCAGCCTCACCGGGCGGTGCTCCCCGTCGCGGGTCGTGATGGTGGTGTCCGGCAAATACACATGTTCAGAGGAGTTGTCGGCCTGGTCGAAAACGCCCCTGGGCAGCATGCGGATGAGGTCGGTCCGCGTCAGCGAGGGATTGGCGTCGAGCTGGAAGAGATTCCGGGCCGCCGGATTCAAGATGGAAACCCTGTCCTCGTTGTCGACCGCGAGGATGCCATCCATGGAAGTGGCAATCAGTGTCTCCAGAAAGGAATGGGCAAAATCGAGCCCGCTCTGAAGCCGGATGGTTTCAGTGACATCAACCGCCATCTCCATGACCATGTCGAAACTGCCGTCGTGGAGTCTCAAGGGGACGGTGATCACATGGAGATGAACGGTTTCGCCGTCACGGGTTTTCCAGACATGGTGCCCGGTATGAAGCTTGCCGTCCTCGAAGGTCTGCCGGGCCGTGCACTCGGTGCACCGGTGGTCGAACCCCTTCAGACCCTTGAAACAATACCCGCCTTCGAGTTCCCCTAGCATTTTTCGAACGCGCTGATTGGTTTTGACGATTCGGAAATCCCTGTCAATGAGGAGTATGTTGCAGGGCACCTGATCGAAGAGCAATTGGTATTCCCTGCGGATCTGATCGGTTTCGGTCACATCGGTGCAGAGCTCGAGGAGATAGGGGATCTGGCCGCTGTTGTCCACGATCGGAATCGTGTGCTTGATGTATCGGGTGAACCGGCCGTTTTTGTTGTAGCCCACCTCTTCGTTGACCCGGGAGACACCGTCCTTGAAGGCTTCGGCTCCTTTGCATTGGGGGCAGATCGTCGATCGGTTTTTATAGACCTTGAAACATTTTTGGCCCTGCCACCGGCCGAACATGTGCTCGAACGCCCGGTTGGCTTTGACCACATTAAAGGCCTGATCGATAACCGCTATCCCCATGGGCACGGCGTCGAACAGATGCTCCTTGATCCAGTCGTTCAGATCCTCAATGGGAAGACTCACGGGTTTCTCCTTTCAGGTCGAGAAGGGCGGCGATGACATCGATCAGCTTTTCCATCTGAATGGGCTTTTCGATGAACCCATCGGGCGGTGCCACCGATGAATTGTCGATTCGGTCGCTGAAAGCCCCGTTGAGGATGCCGGAAGCCTTCTCCACACCGCTGATGAGAGCCACCGGCAGCTTCCCGATGCCGGGGGTCTGCCGAAGCTCGCAATACACCGACAGTCCTGACTTTTCCGGCATCATGATATCCAGCAGGATCAGGTCCGGCCGACAACGCTTCACGGCATCGACGACGTTTTCAGCCCCATCGGTGGTGCAGGTTTTATAGCCGCTATCCTCCAGGACCGCCGTCAGATAGGTCAGTATGTCCGGCTCGTCATCAATGATCATGATGGTTCTCGACATGTTGCATTCCCTCCGACGGTCTTTGTGTACCCGACCGTAATTCCGTTGCCGCCCTTCGACTTTCATATGACAGGCATTCCCGTCTTCGTTGCATTTAATTGCACAATCGCCGCAAACCCTTGCCTGGAGGCCATTCAGAAAAACCACATTTTTTGGGGTATTTTTTTCTTGACAAAAGTATCGGGAACACATTTAATCTCGACTAATTTAGTATAGATTATATTAATCATAGATTGCAAGTCCAAGTTTGAGCGAAGGCGAAACGGTCATCCGAAGGAACCCGGCAGAGTCCATGAGTCGGCCTCAAGCCAGCCCACAAGCCTCCACAAACCAACAAAGGTCCGGAGCGGTGGCTCTTCTGACGCGGCAGCCTGAGCAGATTCCATTATCTCAATGAGGAGGAGACCATGAAAAAAATTCTCATCTTAGGTTCCGGCGCCGGCGGCACCATCGTCGCCAACAAGCTGAGAAAGGAGCTCAGCGCCAGCGAATGGCAGATCACCATCATCGACAACGATGAGATGCACCACTACCAGCCGGGATGGTTGTTCATCCCCTTCGGCATCTACACCGCCCAAGACTGCATGAAACCCAAACGGGATTTTATTCCGAAGGGAGTCAATTTTGTTTTGGACGAAGTGGTGGGGGTGGACACCGATGCCCGCAAGGTGGCCTGCAAAAGGGGTGACTACAGCTACGACTGGCTCGTGATTGCCACCGGATGCCGAATCGCCCCCAACGAGGTCGAGGGCCTCGAGGAATGGGCACCGGATCCGAAGCAGAACGTCCATACCTTTTTCACCATGGAGAGCGCGGTCGCCCTCTACAAGAAGATGAAATACTTCAAAGGGGGCAGGATGGTGTTCAATCTGGCCGAAATGCCTCACAAATGCCCGGTTGTGCCCATTGAGTTCATCTTCATGGCGGACTGGTTTTTCAAGGAGAACGGGATCCGGGACAAGGTTGAAATCGAATTCGTCACCCCCAATACCGGCATATTCACCAAGCCCATCGCATCGAAGGTGCTGAGTGTCGCAGCGGAAGAAAAGGGCATTCAGGTCACCACGGACTTTCATCTGGCTTCCGTGGACACTGAACGTGGTGTTATCGAATCGGCCAACGGCGGCGAGGTGGCTTATGATCTTCTGGTATCGACCATGCCGAACCTGGGAGCGGAGTTTGTCGACGAGTCCGGGCTGGGCGACGGAATGGGATACGTACTGACCGAAAACTACACCCTAAAGGCCGAAAAATGGGACCGTATTTATGTGGTCGGCGACGCCACCAACGTCCCCACGTCCAAGGCAGGATCGGTAGCCCATTACGAAGCGGAGATCGTCGTGGACAACATACTCCTTGAAATCGACGGACAAGAGCCCAGGCCCGCATTCGACGGCCACTCCACATGTTTCATCGTTTCCGGATTCGACAAGGCCTACCTCTTTGACTTCAACTATAAAACCGAACCGCTTCCAGGCAAATATCCCTTTCCTGGTCTCGGCCCCTTTGATCTCGTAGGCGAGAGCTACTCCAACTATTGGGGCAAGATGATGTTCAAGTGGGTCTACTGGAACCTGCTGCTGCCCGGTCAGGATCTACCCTTGGAACCCCAGATGACCATGGCGGGCAAGAGCTGGCCGACGGTTGAAGTCGAATAGGAGGCCTCCATGACAAACGAAGAATTGATCCTTCAAAAGATCGAGAAAATCGAGGCTCAACTTGAGCCCATCGTCAAATCCCGCGAGGCCCTCCTCGAAATGAAGGAGGATTTGATCCCTCTGAGCAACACGGCCGTGCATCTGTTCATCGAAGAGCTTCAGGAAATCGAGGCCGGATTCACTCTGGAGGACCTTCTGCATTTGTTCAAGCACGGCGCCAGAAGCATCCGCAATTTCGTTTGGATGATCAAAATGCTCGACAACATGATCGAATTCGCCACCGATGTGGAGCCGCTCCTGAAATCGGCCGTTCCCCTGGCCATCGAGCACTTGGACCAGTTGGAACGGCGCGGCGTCTTTCGGATCATCAAGGCGATGATGGATGTGAGGGCCAAGGTGGCCGACGCTTACACCCCCGAAGACGTGGACATGATTGGAGACGGGGCTGTCGCGCTGCTGAGGGTTCTCAAAAAATTCTCAGATCCCAAGGCATTGGCTTTCCTGGAGAAAATGGCAGACCTGCCCGCCCAAGTAAACCTTCAAAACGCTCAAAAAGCCGGCTTCTTCAGGATGGCCGCCGCGGGCTTCGACGGAGAGGTCAAAGAAGGCCTGGGGGTCATGCTGGAACTCACCAAAGCCATGGCCAAACTCAAGACCAACGGACAGGCGCTTCAGCCCTCCAACGCGGATCCTCACTGAAACGCCCGAAGAACAGCAAAGGAGAAACCCATGCCACTTGCCTCGGAAAAACGAATTCTGGTGGTCGACGACGAACCGGATGTCCGCAATTTCCTGGCTGCATGCATAGAGGATGCGGGCTTCACGGTGGAAACGGCCAAAGACGGTGTGGACGCACTTGAGAAAATAGAGCAGAATCCTCCGGATCTGATGACCCTGGATATGGTGATGCCGAGAAAATCCGGCATCAAGGTGATTCGGACCCTGCGTGAAGATGAGCGATGGGCGTCGCTTCCCGTAATCGTCATCACAGCCCATGCCCATGACGAGTTGGGCAGTGAAGACATCAAGGGGTTCAATGCCTTTACCTCGGGACTACGTCCCCGTTACACGATGGAAAAACCGGTGACCCCCGAAAAATTGGTAAAAGCGATCGCCGACATTCTCGAAGTGGATCTTGTGGATGGGGACGGCTGCGAGGGCAATCCGGAATGCGAGGCTCTAGCGGACATGGTCAGACAGAGCGATCCAGCCACACTGGAAAAAATAAAGGCCCTGCTCAACCGATAGAGTCCCTATGTCCCCTCGAAAACGACAGCCGTATCTTCCAAGGGAACGGCTGTCGTTTCAAACGCATCCTGTTTTCCGGGTCTTGGCCATCCGGTTGCCGTCACCTTTTTTCGCAAAAGTTGCGGGATCGCAGAGCAGATCTGCGATGGTGATCGCGTCCAGCTTTTCGTAGAGAGCGTCGGTGGCGTCTTTCCATGCCAGACGAACACGGCAGTCGGTCGCCATGTCGCATACGGACGGCTCGCTGATGCATTCGACCAGCTCGTATTGCCCCTCGAACAGACGGACCAGATAGCCCAATGAAATCTGATCCGGCGCTTTGGCAAGAATGTGGCCTCCCCGTGCGCCTCTGACGCTGGTGATCAACTTGGCCCCTTTGAGGGTGCGGATCAGCTGTTCAAGATATTTGACGGGGATATTTTGCTGGCGAGATATTTCGCTGACCTGTACCGGCTCTCCCCTTTTGTGACGGGCAAGCTCGACAAGAATCCGAGTGCCGTAGCGACTTCGCGTTGACAGTTTCATGGCCCCTCCACATCGATAGATCCAGTCATCCGGTGGCCACTTGAAGGATGGTGGGCGGAACACGGGCCATGGCCACCTGTTCCGATGGTTCACTGAATTCGAGGGCTCCCGCCATGGGGACCACCCCTTCGATCAACAGATACCGGACCCAGGGGATTCCGTCAACTCGCGGTGGTTCTGGTGGATAAAAGATCCCTTCGAGAAAAGGCGATCAATCAACGGGGATTCGGCGGGTGTCCGTCACCCCCGTTTCCATCGGCGGCCGCCCTATAGGGGCGGCTTGTCATCCACGGGGCATTTGTAGGGACAGAAATGATGAAAACAGAAGCCTCCCACACTGCCGTAGGGCCTGCCGGTTTCCGATAGGCATCTGGCGATCATCTGCTTTGAGGTGTCCGCATAATCCTTCCGGACTTCCTCTTTCTTCTTACAGGGCATGCATACGGGGTCGTGGGTGTATACGGATAACACCCGCTGCTGACGGTCTTCGATTTGCGCGCCGCAATTGGAGCATTCGGTGGCGCAGGCAAGCGCTTTCTCCCATTGGTCCATGATCGGGTTTCCTTCCGCTGAAAGTCTTTTAGAAGAAACCAGGCTGCAGGGATGCTCACATCCAGTGGGGTCGTTCTCAGCCCGGTCGATGATTGTCGATATGGTCCGCCATTCCCCCAAAGGCAAACTGCCGAACCCGGGGGGTGTGGAAAAAGTCGTGGGGAAAACCCAGCTCGATCCGGCTGGCTGCGTTGAGTTGCTCCATGTGATGGTCATCGATGTCGATGTTCACCGAGGCAAGGTTGTCCTCGAGTTGGGAAAGACGGCGGGCGCCGATGATGGGAATGACGACGCCGGGCTGACTTCGCAGCCATGACAGGGCCACTTGGGCCGCCGTGCATCCCATGTCTCGGGCGACTGTCATGACGGCATTGACGATGGTCCGCTTCCGCTGGTCGATGACGGCAACGGTCTTCATCGTGGGATGATCGAATCGCCGATCACCGTCAGCACCTCTTGAGTTGTCATACTTCCCGGTCAAAATGCCCCCGGCCAAGGGTGACCATGCGGTGATGGCAAGATCCAGAGCTCTTGCCATGGGCACCAACTCCCGCTCAGGCGTCCGCTCGATCAGGCTGTACTCGATTTGCAGCCCTGCGAAGGAAGCCCACCCCCTCAGTTCTGCCAGCATGTTGGCTCTCGATACCACCCAGGCAGGGGCATTGGATATGCCAATGTAGAGGATTTTGCCCTGGCTTACCAAATCGTCGAAAGCCCTCATTACCTCGTCGATCGGGGTCGTGAAATCCCAAATGTGGAGCCAGTAGAGATCGATGTAGTCTGTCTTCAGACGACTCAGGCTGGCCTCGACGGACTGCATCATGTTTTTCCGGTGGTTGCCGCCGGCGTTGGGATCCTTTCCCGGTGGGGCGTTCGCGTATTTGGTTGCCAAAACCATCTCATCACGACGCCCGGCCATGAATTCGCCAAGATACGTTTCACTGACGCCGTTGGTGTACAGATCGGCTGTGTCTACAAAATTGCCGCCGGCATCCACGAATCGGTCGAAAATCCGCCGGCTGTCGGCTTTTGACGATCCCCATCCCCAATCGTCGCCGAAGGTCATCGCTCCCAGGCAGATTTCTGATACCCGCAGGCCGCTGCGACCGAGCAGTTTGTAGTTCATCGGCTATCCTCTCTATGTTGCCCTGAATGGCTCAAAACACAATGAGGTCAGTCGTAAAGATGGGCATTCACACCCCATCGTAAAGGGCATGCGCGGATGATGGCGAATGGGGGTGGGGGAGAATGGTTACCCACGCCATGTCTTTGGAAAGAGGACCTCCGGGGACATCAAGCCAGG
>JASFIA010000011.1:0-13633 GCA_050122915.1 Desulfobacterales bacterium
GCAACGTCGGGACGGCCGCGGCCATCGCCCGAGCCGTGCTGCGAGGCCGCCCCCTGACCCATCGGGTCATCAGCGTTACCGGTGCCGGCATCCGTTCCCCGAAAAACCTTCTTGCCCCCATCGGCATCCGCTATCGGGAACTCATCGACTGCTGCGGAGGGTTGAAGCCCGAGGCCGCCCGCATCGTCTCGGGCGGCCCGATGATGGGATTCGCCTTCAACTATCTGGATGCGCCGGTGACCAAGGGGACCAGCGGCGTCACCGTCTTGACCGCCGATGACGTCCGTAAAGCCCAAGAGACGGCCTGCATTCGTTGCGGCCGATGCGTGGATGCCTGCCCCATGAACCTGGTGCCCACCAAGATCGCTCTGGCCTGCCGGGCAAAAGACTACGACTTGGCCGAGCGCTACCACATCATGGCCTGTTTCGAGTGCGGCTCCTGTGCCTTTACCTGCCCCGCCAGCATACCACTTGTCCAGCTGGTGCGCACCGGAAAGGTAGAGGTCATTGCCCGGTCCCGTCAAAAATAGCTGGGGACATGGACCCATCGGATAACGAACAATCCACCAAAAACGGAACCGTTTTATGTCGGAGAACAGCCAAACCTTAGATAAAGCACCGGTCATCCACGTATCCCCATCTCCCCACCTGTCGAACCAGAGCCTGACCACCCAGCGCATCATGCTCGACGTGGTGATCGGGCTCCTGCCCGTGGTGGCCATGGCCCTTTACGTGTTCCGGCTCTATGCCGTCAAACAGCTGGCCATCTGCGTGATCGGGTGCTTGGCCGCCGAAGCCCTCTTTACCCGCATGCGGGGAAGGGCCATCCCCATTTCCGACTGTTCAGCCCTGGTGACGGGCATCATTCTGGCTCTGTCCCTGCCGGGGCCGGCACCCTGGTACGTGGGCATCATCGCTTCCTTCGTGGCCATCGGCATCGGGAAGACCCTTTTCGGGGGCCTTGGGATGAACATCTTCAACCCGGCCATGGTGGGTCGGGCTTTCGTCATGATCGCCTTTGCGAGCGCCCTTGCAGCATCGGGCTATCTCGATACCACCAGTGCGGTGGATGCCGTGACCCAGGCAACGCCCATGGACGTTTACAAACAGACCGGTCAGGCCACCCCGTTGTGGAGCCTTTTCTTCGGGTTGACCAACGGATCCCTGGGGGAAACCAGTGCGCCGGCCTGCCTTCTCGGTGGGATCTACCTGTGCATCCGCCGCAGTTCGTCATGGGAGATTCCCGCCGGCGTGATCGCCGCCGCCGTGGTCTTCGGGGGCATCGCCAACCTGATGAATCTCCAATCTGAATGGACCGTGCTCCACCATCTCCTCGGTGGGTCCCTTCTCTTCGGGGCCTTCTTCATTGCAACGGATCCGGCATCGAGCCCCATTACTCCCAAAGGGAAGTTTGTTTTCGGGGCCGGCGTCGGCTTTTTCATCATGCTGCTGCGGTTTTTCAGCGGCTATCCCGAGGGTGTGATGTTCGCGGTGCTGCTGATGAACGCCCTAACGCCTCTGATCAATCGATGGACCGTCCCGAAACCCCTGGGAGGACGCTGACATCCCCTCGGCCGGTAACCGCCAACCCGAGACAATACAGAGAGAAAATGACATCCAGCATGAGCGCGACACTGAAGGACAACAATATCGTACAGGCATGGCTGGTGCTGTTGCTGGCCATCTGCTTTGGAGGGCTTCTGGCCGGCATCCAGTTGGGGCTGGGTCCCCGGATCGAACAGAACAAGCTCAACGAGACCCGGGAAAAGGTGCCCGAACTCGTGTTGGGCGCGGAGACGGCCGGGCAACCCTCCCAAGACCAGGAAACGATGGCCATCGACCCTCTGACGATCACTGTCGAAAAACCGTCCAAGCTGGCCCGCTACAGCGTCTTTCAGGCCAAAAAGGACGGGGTTCTCGCGGGATGGGTCGTCAAGACCGCGGGTCAGGGCTACGCCGACAAGATCGAGATTCTCGTTGGGCTTTCCCCCGACGCCAGTCGGGTCACCGGCCTTTTCGTGCTGGATCAGAAAGAGACACCGGGGCTGGGCAACAAGATCGTCACGGATGACTGGCGAGGTCAGTTCGTCGGCAAATCGACGGAGACGCCGTTTGAACCGGTGAAGGGAGGGGCCAAGGCCGATTACGAAATCGACGCCATCACCGGCGCCACCATCTCCTCGGTAGCCGTTGCAAGCATCATCAACGCGGCCGTGTCCGATCTCAAGGAGCCCCTCAGGGCGAAGGCTGGAGGACAAAACTGATGGCTGATCTTCCCACACCGGCAGAACGGTTCGTCCAGGGCATTCTTCCGGAAAACCCGGTATTCCGTCAATTGCTGGGGCTTTGCCCCACACTGGCCGTCACCAACGGGCTGACGGCGGCATTGACGATGTCCGGCGCCGTTCTGTTCGTTCTCTTTTGCGCCAACATCATCACGAGTCTCATCCGAAACCTGCTGAAGCCCCATCTGCGGATCGTCATCTTTACCCTGACCATTGCCACCTTCGTGACGATCGCCGACCGTTTTCTCGCCGCTTATCTCTACCAGATGAGCAAGACCCTGGGGCCATACATTCCTCTGATCATCGTCAACTGCATCATCATCTGTCGCTGCGAAGTCTGCGCCTCCAAGCAGGGGATCGTGGCCGCGGGAGCCGACGCTATCGGTCAGTCCATCGGCTTCGGGCTGGCCCTTTGCGCCATAGCGGCCGTCCGTGAACTGTTGGGCACAGGGGGACTATTGGGTTTCAGGATTCTGCCGGCGGCCTGGCCGGACTGGGTGGTCATGGTGCTGCCTCCGGGGGCGTTTTTAACCTTCGGACTGCTGCTGGGGCTCGTGAACTGGTTCGGTACCCGCCGGACCACCGCCGATTCAACCAAAGGGTAAGCCAGATGACCTATCTGATCGACATTTTTCTGATCGCTGTCGGGGCCGCGCTGATCAACAACTTCGTCCTTCATTACTTCGTGGGCATCTGCCCCTTTATTGGGGTGTCCCGGAAAGTGGACATGGCCTTCGGCATGGGGTGCGCGGTCACCTTCGTCATCTCCATAGCCGCGTTTCTGAGCTGGGCGATCACCACCTTCGTGCTGATGCCGGGGGCTCCCCTGGCCAGGTGGGTGGCGGGCTTTTTCGTTTCCCCGGAGATGGCCGCCAACATCGATCTCACCATTCTGAGCTACATCGTCTACATTTTCACCATTTCCTCATCGGTGCAGTTCGTGGAGATGTATGTGCGCAAGTTTTTCCCGCCCCTCTACAAGTCCTTCGGCGTCTTCCTGCCCCTCATCACCACCAACTGCGCCATTTTGTTCGCCTGCCTCACCATCATGAGCAACATTGTCGGGGTGGACAATCCCGCCGATGCGTGGGATCTGGGTCGATCCCTGACCCTGGCCGTATTCGGCGGGGTCGGCTTTACTATCGCCATCGTCATCATGGCCGGCATTCGCGAAGAACTGGACCTCTGCGATGTCCCTGAGCCTTTTAAGGGCGCGGCCATCACCCTGATCGTCGCCGGGATTCTGGCCCTGGCTTTCATGGGATTCACCGGTGTCGATTCCGGGCTTCGAAAAGCGATCACACCGCCGCCGCCCCAGGCGGCGGTCATTGATTCGACGGCGGCCGTGCTTGCCGACGGCGCCAAGACTTCCAATGACCCGACCGATGAAGCCGTCGGCAGCGGTCCCGGAGTCTAAAATGATTGATACCCTGGAGAGGCTTTTATGAGTATTGTCACTATCAGCCTGTCGGCCGGCACTCTTCTGGCCATGGCAGTCGTCTTGTCATATATCCTCGGGTGGGCCAGCAAGGCCTTTCACGTCGACGTCGATGAACGGGTGACCGCCATCATGGAGGCGCTGCCCGGCGCCAATTGCGGCGGCTGCGGTTTCGTCGGATGCAGCGATTACGCAGAAGCCGTCGTGGGGGCGGGCGCCCCCGTCAACAAATGCCCCGTCGGGGGAGAAAGCTGCGCGGCGGCGGTCGCAGACATCATGGGCGTCGTCCTGACCGACACATTGCCGTACCGGCCTGTCGTCCACTGTGGCGCCCGCACGGAAGACAAGCTCCTGCGAAGCGATTACCTTGGGGAGAAAACCTGCGCATCGGCCAACCTGGTGGCCGGCGTGCAGGGATGCACTTACGGGTGCCTCGGCTTTGGGGACTGTGTGTCTGCTTGCAACTACGACGCCATCCATCTGGTCGACGGCCTTTCCACCGTCGACTACGATAAATGTGTGGGATGCGGCGCCTGCGCCAAGGTTTGCCCCCGGAACATCATCACGATGACCCCCTTCAAGTTCGAGCGGATGCTGGCCGTGTTGTGCTCCAACAAGGATTTCGGCAAAACGGTCAAAGAGGTCTGTACGGTGGGCTGCGTGGGGTGCAAGGCCTGTGCGAAGGCCTGCAGTCTCATCGACATCGACAGCAACCTCTCTTCGATCAACTATGAGAACTACTGCAAGGACTACGAGGAGGATCTCAAGACCGCTGTCGAAAAATGCCCTCAGAAAAAGCTGGTGCTGGTGGGCAAGCCATCGGCCAAGCACATGATGGAAACCGAAGGAATGGAAGTGCCGGAGCTGATCGAGGCGGATTTCAAGACCACCGTGGACGACACGGAGTGGTGGGGGTGACCGCCGCTCAGGGGGTATGCCACTCAGCAGCCGACCAGTGGGCGGCTCCGGAAACGGGGCCGCCTTTTTTTGCGCCCGGCCCCATCGGTGTGTCGTCAGGGGCCGCTCCGCTTGGTCTGCCGTTCCGGACCGCAGACGGCCTTGGCGTGGAGCCGGCAGGCCATGTCGTGCCAGTTCACGAATCCCCCGTCTAAACTGACGTACCAGGCCGTGGTGAATGCCCGCCTGTCGCAGCTCCAAAGCCGCCGCTGGCCCCGGGGGAAAACCGGCTCGAGGCAGTAGTCGGTTCCCCTGGGCACTGGGGCGAGGAGGGTGAGCAATTCGTCCACCGTGGGCAGTCGCCAGCGGGTTCGGCCGGCGAACCCGTCGGCGTTGAGGCGGGCCACAGCCGCTTCGGCGTCGTGCCAGTTCACCGGGTAAGGGGTGCCGTTGGATTGCCATAATAGGCCCGTGGATAGATCTTCGATGGCATCGGCGCCGCGGTTTTTCCAGCGGTTGACCGTATAGGTCAGGGGCCGCCAATGGCGGTCCACGCCAAGGCGGCTGCGGTTCTGCCGATGGCCCGTTTTGATGGGTCGACTCCTCGGCCTGTCCCGGATGCGGGACTGGGCCGGACGGGCGCCATCGGCACTGATGCGGCAGATGGTCTTCATGGTATCCGACCAGTTGCCGAATAGGCGATCCAACTCCTCGATGACCGTCGACGCCGACGAAAAGCGCGCCTTGGGATCCCGGGCCAACATCCTGGACAGCAGTCGGTCCCATCCGTCATCGAGATCCATGTTCCAACGGCTTGCCGGCTCAAGGGGAATGCCCGGCAGACGGCCGCTAAGCATCCGATAGAATATGACCCCGACGGAAAAGAGGTCGGCCGCCTCATCGACAGCATCGGGATTCACCGTCTGTTCCGGAGCCGCATAGCAAGGGGTGCCGACCTTCAGGGTCGCCGGCACGGCGAAGCGCTCGCCGCGCACCTTTGACAGCCCAAAGTCGCAGATTTTGACCTCGTCCCTTTCAGTGAGAAGAATATTGAAGGGCTTGATGTCCCGATGAATCATCCCGGCGTGGTGAAGCCTGGCCAGCCCGCTTAAAATCTGGCGGGTGTAAGCGACGGCCTTATCGATGGGCAGCGGGCGGGAGGGGGCTTCGGGGTCGTAGGTCTCGCCCATCACCAGACCGAGATTGTTGCAGAAATAGTCCATCAGATAAAAGGGGCGGCCCCTGTCTTCGCCGTAGTCCAGCACTTGGCAAATGTAGGGGTGGCGAATGCCCGCCATGGCAATGGCCTCGGCCATGAATCGCTTCCGCAGGGTCTCCATTCCCAGCAGGGCGATCAGGGGCTCTCTGGGATCAAGGAGCTTTAAGGCGGCGATACGGCGGATGATCGGCACCTCCACCCGCAGGACTTTTCCCATTCCCCCCCGTCCGAGCATGCCAAGCACATTGTATTTTCCGATGGTGATCATTACCAAAGCCGACGCGCATTGTGGGCGGGGAGACCGGCTGCCAGTATCTTCTCGGCGGCCGCCTCAATATCGTAAGGAACGTATCGCAGCTCTACGGTATGATTTTCGGGTGCGTAAAGGACGTATTTCGCATTGTTGTTGCCGTCCCTGGGCTGGCCGACGCTGCCGACGTTGATCACCCAGCGGGCCTCGGACCCGGTGTGCGTGAAGGTGAATAAACCCTCGGGGAAATCGATCCGCTGAGAAGTGACGCCGTCCCAGAGAAGGATGTCGGGATAGTGGGTATGCCCGATGAAGCAAATGGGCTCGTCCATGGCGCTGAGAATGTCGTCCTGTTCCGATCGGGTCAGTTGGAACTGGTAGGTGAGGGGGCAGTCGGGAGGAAACCCGTGGACCATTCTCACGCCGTCGGCCACTCGCCAGTCTGGAAATGCCTCAACGGCGGCAAGGGCGTCCTCGGACATGAGATCGATGGTTCTCATGAGAGCTTCTCTGGCCTGGGGATTAAACCAGTTGAGTTGTGCTGGCTCGCGTACGGCGAGTTCGTGGTTGCCGATGACCGAGGGGATCCCCCTGTCCATCAGCGTTCTGACTACCCGGTCCGGTTCGCCGCCGTAGCCGATATTGTCTCCGAGGCTGTAGATGCGAGTCGCCCCTGCGAGGGCGATATCCTCGAGTACGGCTTCAAACGCGTCGAAATTGCCGTGGACGTCCGAGATGATCGCAATTGTCATGTTCCATGCCTCGTTGATTGCGGGGGTGGTCGGTGTCGATCACTCACGGGGCGACAAGCCTGAAATAGCCGTCGATCAGCTGGGGTCCGAAAAAAATGTAGGCGATGGCACCGATGGAGATATAAGGGCCATAGGGAACCATGGTTTTAAGAGACCCCCTGTGAATCAGGATCATGGCGCCACCGACGAATGCCCCCAGAGCCGACGATACGAAAACCGTGAAGAGAACCCCTTTCCATCCGATCAGTGCCCCGATCATGGCCAAGAGTTTCATGTCGCCCATCCCCATGCCCTCAGCTTTTTTGATCAGCTGATACGCCATTGCCACCAGATAGAGGCTTCCGCCTCCGACCAGGATGCCGACGGCGGATTCGATCCAGCTGATGTCGGGGACGGCAAAGGAGAGGGCAAAAAAAATCGGTATGCCGGGCAGGGAGATGATGTTCGGGATTATCTGGTGGTCGATGTCGATGAAGGTAATCATGAGAAGAACGGCGACGAATAGGAAAAAGACCAGAAAGGTGGGCGTCGGACCGAACTTGATGTAAAGGCTAACGGCGGCCATACCCGTCAGGAGTTCCACCATCGGGTAGCGTATCGGGATCGGGCTGCGGCAGTGACGGCATTTACCCCCGAGCCACGCCCAACTGACGATGGGAATGTTGTCGTAGGATTTGATGAAGGTGCCACAGCGGGGGCAAGAAGAGCGAGGGGTGACGATCGATTTGGATTCGGGGATCCGGTATATGCAGACATTGAGGAAACTTCCGATACAGGCCCCGAAAAGAAAAATAATGAGGTCGTCAATCACGCCCGGCAGGGGATTCAATAGGCCCTCCTGAAATGGATGCTCGAAAGCTGCCGCCCGGTGGACGGCAGACGAGCGGTCATGGTCCGAGGCGGAAACAGCATCGATATTTGTAGGGCCGAACCGGCAAAAAATCAAGGAAAGATATTGTCATTTAAGTAAAATGCCTTATTATTACTGTTTCGCCCAATGCCATCTGCGGCATGGGCGAAACAGTATTCTGACGCACTCAAAACACGTCTGTAGCAAGGAAATCGCATGGCTGAAACCGACAGGGACGACTTGATCAGCATCATCGACGAGGAAGAGAAGCCCACGGACATTCCCTCCACCCTTCCCATGATGCCGGTGCGTGATGTGGTGATCTTTACGGACATGTTGCTCCCACTTTTCGTTGGCAGGGACAAATCGGTTCGGGCCGTAGAAGAGGCGCTGGAAAAAGACGGGTTCATCTTTCTTGCCACCCAGAAGGACCCCAACACCGAAAACCCGAAAGCCGATGACATCTATACGGTTGGGACGATCGGTCGCATCCTCAGGATGCTGAAGCTGCCCGATGGGCGGGTCAAGACACTGGTCCAGGGGATCAAAAGAGCCCGCATCGTACGATACCGTGCCAAGAAAAAGCTTTTTCGGGTCACGGTGGCCTCCATGCCCGGTGCTGAAGCGGACGATACAGTCGTCGTCGACATGGAAACCGAAGCGCTGATGCGCAACGTGAGGGAGCACTGCGAGAAGATACTGTCCATTCGGGGTGAACTGTCCGGCGATGTCAGCTCGATATTAGAAGGTATCGACGATCCGGGGAAACTGGCGGATCTGGTCGCCTCGAATTTGCGGCTGAAAATAGAGGAGTCCCAAAGCATCCTGGAAATGGCCGACCCCATCGATCGGCTTAAACTCGTCAACGAGCTGCTCTCCCGCGAGGTCAATCTGTCAACGATCCAGGCCAAGATCCAGTCCGACGTCAAGGACGAAATCTCGAAGAATCAGCGTGACTACTTTCTTCGCGAGCAGGTGCGGGCCATTCATCGGGAATTGGGGGAAGGGGATGAAAAGGCCCAGGAAATAGAGGAGTACCGAAAGCGCATCAAACGAGCCAAGATGCCGAAAGAAGCCCTGGAAGAAGCGGCCCGGCAGCTCAAACGCCTGGATCAGATGCATCCGGATTCAGCCGAGGCCGCCATCGTCAGGAATTACTTGGATTGGCTGGTGGAGATGCCCTGGGGGAAAGCCACCAAAGATGTCTTGGACATCACCAATGCCAAAAAGATATTGGACCGCGAGCACTACGGTCTCGAAAGCATCAAGGACCGAATTCTGGAATTTCTCAGCGTTCGGAAGCTCAACCCCAGATCCAAGGGCCCGATTCTATGTTTTGTGGGACCGCCCGGTGTCGGAAAAACCTCCCTTGGCCAAGCCATCGCCAAAGCCATGAAGCGGAAGTTCATTCGCATTTCCCTCGGAGGCATTCACGACGAAGCCGAAATCCGGGGCCACCGTCGAACTTACGTGGGCGCAATGCCCGGACGGGTTATTCAAGGTCTGAAGCAGTGCGGTACCCACAATCCGGTTTTTATGATGGACGAAATCGACAAACTGGGGGTGGATTTTAGAGGCGATCCTTCTTCTGCATTATTAGAGGTGTTAGATCCGGAACAAAATAGCAAGTTTAGCGATCACTATCTAAATCTTCACTTTGATTTGTCCCGGGTAATGTTCATCCTGACGGCCAATATGACCGAGACCATCCCGACCGCGCTGCTCGACCGTATGGAGGTTATCCAGCTAAGCGGTTACACCGAAGAGGAAAAATTGGCTATCGCCCAGAAGTATCTCATTCCAAGGCAGCTAAAAGAAAACGGTCTGACAGGCAGAAACCTGGCTTTCAGCACCGGTGCTCTGCTGCAGATGATCTCCGAGTACACTCTAGAGGCCGGTCTCAGGGAACTGGAGCGCAAGATCGGTGCGGTATGCCGGAAGGTGGCCCGGCAGGTGGCGGAAAAACGGAAAAGGGCCATACGCTTGACCCGAAAAAACCTCGTTCGCTATCTGGGTTCCCCCAAATACTACCCCGAGATGGACAAGGAGGAGAGCCAGGTTGGGCTGGCCACCGGATTGGCTTGGACCCAGGTGGGTGGAGAGGTTCTGTACGTGGAAGCTTCCCTCATCAGCGGCAAAGGCGACCTGATTCTCACCGGTCAACTTGGTGAAGTCATGCAGGAATCGGCCAGGGCTGCGGTGAGCTACGCCCGGTCAAACGTTGACGCTTACGGGGTCGATTCCGGGATTTTCGACAACAACGATATTCACATCCATGTGCCGGCCGGGGCCATACCGAAGGACGGCCCCTCTGCCGGCGTTGCGATGGCCACGGCACTGGTGTCGGTTCTTTCCGGCAGAAAGATCAACCCGGATGTGGCCATGACCGGGGAAATCACCCTCCGCGGGCGGGTGCTGCCCATCGGTGGCCTCAGGGAGAAAGCCCTGGGCGCTATCAGGGGCGGAATTCGAACCGTCTGCATTCCCGACAAGAACCGAAAAGAACTGGAGGAAATTCCTGCGAGTGTGCGCCGCCGGCTCAAGTTCGTACCCGTCACCCATCTCGATGCCATTCTGGACATCGCTTTGGAACCGGCCCCGGCACCGAAGGCGAAACCCCAGAAAAAGCGCTCCGCCGGCTCCCGAAAATCCGTCAAGAGGCCAAAAGCGGCCATAAAATGAACGTCCTGGCCTTGGATACGGCAACGCCATGCTGCAGCGTGGCTGCCCTGGTCGATGGAGAGCTTGCCGCGGAGGTGGTGAACATCAGCGGTGAGACCCATTCCCGCCACTTGATGGCCATGGTGGATCAAGTGGTGCGAATGTCCATTGGCAGTGTGAAGGATTTTGATGGTTTCGCCGTCACTCACGGGCCGGGATCCTTCACCGGCCTTCGCATCGGTATCAGCGCAGCGAAGGGGCTCGCCTCCGCTGTCGGCAGACCCCTTTTGGGCGTGTCCAGCCTTCGTGTCCTTGCCGAGCAGATGGCCGGGGCGACGGCCCTGATTTGTCCGTTGATCGACGCTCGCAGAAATGAGGTCTATGCAGGCCGGTTCAAGCTGCGCGGCGGGCGGCTGGAGGAGCTGTGGCCTGAAAGCGTCGCCGCTCCGGAAAGGGCTGTCGAAGGGATCGAGGAACCCTGTATTCTGGTGGGCAGCGGCGCCGCTCTCTATCGGGAACGGCTTCTGGAGAAGCTGGGCGCCCGCGGCACGGTGGCACCCTCCCATTGCCACACGGTCCGTGCGTCGACCGTGGCGTTTATGGCATCAGATATGTTCGAGACCGGGGCTGCAATGGCGCCGGCTGCACTGGTGCCCGCGTACCTGAGAGACAGCTATGCAACCGAAAGACGGTGGAAGGGATGAGTCGCTTCCAGGTTGACAATACTGTGGATTTTCTATAATAATCTCAGTTTATTTCCATAAAAGAGGGAGCTGGGGTTTCATCGTTATCACCGGTGCCGTTATGGGGCGACTTTCCAAAGAGGGCGTTGTGACACCCGCGGGCTTGCGGCCGACGGCGTGCGATGACGGTCGTGGCAGGATCGGCGGCCATTCAACTGAGGGATCGGAGGCGCCCCCGGTCGCCGACCGCTGATCCATAAAAAGGGGAGAGCGAGTGAAACCATTCACCTGGGCGGACGCCGCCAGCCAAACGGCATTTCCCATCGCCAGGCCCGGCTACCCATTCATTGCCGCCGCCGCCTTTGTAACGGCGGTTTTCGCGCTGTTGGGGCTGACGGTCCTCAGCCTGATCGGCCTGGTGTCGGCATTTTGCATCTGCGGGTTTTTCAGGGATCCGGATCGCATCATTCCCACCACGCCCGCCGCCGTGGTCTCCCCCGCAGACGGCAAAGTCATCCGGATCGAAACCGTTTCCGGATCCAAGATCTACCCAGGCGATTGTACGAAGATCAGCATTTTCATGTCGGTGTTCAATGTCCATGTCAACCGGATCGCCTATGAAGGGCGCGTAGTGGACATCGACTACAGGCCCGGGTCGTTTGTGGCTGCCGACAAAGACGATGCTTCAAGCGCCAACGAACAGAACCGATTGACCATCGAAACGGCGGACGGGCGAAAGATTGTGATCGTTCAAGTCGCCGGGCTCATTGCACGGAGAATCATCTGCCGCCTGCAGCCCGGGGACGGGGTGTTGAGAGGGCAACGGTTCGGAATGATCTGCTTTGGTTCCCGGCTCGATGTCTACCTGCCGCCCGATACCGGCACCGCTGTATCAATCGGGGATAAGGTAACCGCCGGAACCAGTATCCTGGGGACCTTGTCGACAGGATGATGACCTGTTAAGGGAGTGGTCCAAATGGAAGAAAAACCGGGGAAAGCGGCCATCGCCGGCGCCACTGTTGGGGCCGTCCACCCGATGATCACCCGCCTTGAAGAAAGCAGCCTCGAGTCCGAATCCATCAGGTGTCTTGCACCAATGCGGTCGGTATGCCGGCTTCGCCAGGATGAATCGATTTCCGACGGCGGTCACCATTAACATTTTCAGGGCCGATGGGTCCTCTTGCATAGGAGAGTTGCCTTGGATCGCATTCCATTTACCCCCCAAGGATTCCAGAATCTAAAGAAAGAGCTTGAACGCTTGAAGCGTGTGGAACGCCCCAGCAACATCAAGGCGATCGAGGAAGCCAGGGCCCACGGCGATTTGTCGGAGAACGCCGAGTACGCCGCTGCCAAGGACCGGCAGGGCTTCATTGAAGGCCGCATCAGCGAGTTGGAGTTCAAACTGAACAGTGCCGATGTGATCGACCCCAAAAACCTTCCCAAGGATCGGGCGGTGTTCGGATCCACGGTGGTGCTGGAGAATGTGGATACCGGCGAAGGTGTCGAGTATCAGCTCGTGGGACCCGAGGAATCCGACATCGGTAAAGGCCGGATTTCGGTGTCGTCACCCCTGGGGCGTGCCATGCTGGGCAAGAAGCCGGATGATGAAATCACGGTGCAGGCGCCGGCTGGAAAACGGGTCTACGAAGTGGTGGACATCCGCTGAGGCCGTTTTGGGGCATTGTGGCCGTGATTGTTTGCTTACGGTTCGATTAACAACAGGAGAATACGAGTGGCCAGGATCACTATAGAGGATTGTTTGCGCAGGGTGACCAACCGGTTTATGCTGGTCAACATGGTTGCCAAGAGGGTTCGCCAGATTCGGGAAGGCTCGGAGTATTTGGTCAGCTCCCCCAAAAATGAAGATATCGTCGTTTCTCTCCGCGAGGTGGCCGCCGGCAAAATCGTAGCGGCTCCCGGGGTCGATCAGGAATAGCCGTCTCCTCCGACGGCGTCATGGTCTCCATTTGCCACGGGCCACCGGCACACATAAATCCCTCAGTCGAGCCGTATCCAAGGCGCTTCGCCACTATCCCATGATCGAGGACGGCGACCGCATTCTGGTCGGCATTTCCGGCGGCAAGGACAGTTTGACGCTCCTGTGGAGCCTCGTCGACAAGCGGGCCCGCTCCCCCGTTCGATTCGATCTGTTTCCGGTCTATGTCGATCCGGGCTTCGGCGGGGACATCAGCGATCCGCTGGACAGGTTTTGCCGAGCGCTGGGCCTTTCCCTCAGAACGGAAATGACGGACTACGGGCTTCGAGGTCACAGCGAAGAAAACCGGGAGAATCCTTGTTTCCTATGTTCCCGGCTGCGTCGAAAACGGCTGTTCGAGATTGCCGACGAACTGGATTGCCGAAAGATTGCCCTGGGCCATCACAAGGACGATATTATCGAGACCCTTTTTCTGAACATCTGCTATGCGGGTGAAATCAGTTCCATGGCCCCGGTTCAGCCGCTGTTCAAAGGGCTTTTTTCGATCATCCGGCCTCTGGCCTTTGCAGAAGAGGATTTGATCCGGCGATTCAGCCGCGAGAAGGGGTTTCCCGAGGCGACCAATCCCTGCCCGAGTTCCGATCGGACCAAGCGCTCGGAAA
>JASFIA010000012.1:0-13538 GCA_050122915.1 Desulfobacterales bacterium
CGGGGCCGAATCGTCCGGGCGGCGTATTCGGCTTTTTGGGAGACGACGGCCGTGGGGACCACCACATCCCCCTCCACGCCCACCGTCCGGCACCCTGCTGCCTGGGCCACGGCCTCCCGCCACGCCACCTGGTGACGCGTATAGCCCACATCGCAGACCACCATGGCTGCGTTTTCCGACAACCCGCAGACCACCGTGGGCGGATCTCCCTTCCGAACCACCAGCCGGATGCGTCGCTTGGCAAGGGCTTGCCCCGTCTCGGACAACCCCTCAAGAAGAAACCGGTAGTGGCGGAGATTGGCTTCCGGGTAGCCGTCCGTAAGCCCGAAGACCACCAGCACCGGCAGCCCGAGCCGGTTGCCTTCAACGAGGGCGACCTCCAAGGCCGGGTTGTCGTGGGGCCGCTGGGATTGCTGCATCCAATAGAGGACCCAGGCCCCCTTTCTTACATCCCGTCGATTGAGGGCGGTAATCCGTTCAGCCTGTATCGTCATGGCAGCTCCCAAATTGATGCCATTGGGATGGCTCAGGGTGACGGCGGTGGCAGGCGGCGCTCGAGATCGATACGGTGCTTAAGTTCGATCACCGAAGAGGACAGCTGATACCGGCCGTTGGCGAATACCCCGTAATCGCCTCCGCCCGCCATGGCCGATGCGAACCGAACGGTGTTGCCGTAAAATAGCCAGGTATCGCTCCAGAGCCGTTCAAGGGACTCGTCGAAGGGGGATTCCCCCTGGTCGAATCCCTTGGCGAGACCGTCTTTCCAGCCGATCTGCATCAGATCCGTCGCCGCCCGGATGGACTGGTTGGACGCTTCAATGGTGTTGTGGTAGCGCTCGAAGTGGCCCGTCACCCACGAGCTGTCGTGGCATTTGAGACAAACCGCCTGCATCACGGCCGTGCGCTCCTCCTGCTCCTCCGCAGTGATGAGGTAGTCTGTGGCAAAGCCGCCCTCCAGATCGGTGGGCAGAGGCCGTCCGTTCCGATTTCGGATAATGGTGGTGTCCGGTGATTTGGGCTGGGGGTGGGCATAGACCAGACCGAAAATCCGCCACGACAACCGATTCTTCATCTCATGAGTCCGCTCGGCCACCACCGCCTCGTCGGTATCGACGAGGAGGCTCACATGGCAGGTGGCGCAGGTGGGCGCCTTGAAATCCTTTCCCACGGTCCAGGGAACGGCCGTAAAATCCCACTGCTCGTTCATGGCTGAGTAAATGTTGCCGTGCTTGCTGGCGGTATAGACCTTGTAGGCCGGCACATCGGGGCCGATGTGGCATTCGCTGCAGGTGTGGGGTTTTCTGGCCATCTCGATGGAAAAGCCGTGGCGGGTGTGGCATGCGGAGCAGGCGCCTAAACTGCCGTCCAGGTTGACCCGCCCCACCCCCTGGTTGGGCCATCCCTCAATCACCGGGAATTCGAGCTCGCCAGCATCGGTATCCCTGACCTCGGTGCCGGTGGTCTTCAACTCGGTGCCGTGACAGTAGTAGCAGGCCTCAGCCCGGGTGGCTTCGGATTCGGGAGCTATTGTCAGCCCTTCCTTGCCCACGGCCGGCCGGCCTAGAATCGATCGCTGAAGCTGATTGTAAACGACGTTGTCCGCCAGGTTTTTTCGTGCGTGGGCCATGATGTTCTGGGAGTACTGGTCGGCCTCCACCCGATGGCAGGTCTTGCAGTCGTCCGGGGAGACGACCACATGGACCTGATAGCCGTTGTGTTCGAAGGTGTCGGCATGGGCGTCGGGTCTCAACAGATGGCACTCGGCGCATCCCACTGCCACCCCCTTCAGGTCTTCCGGCACGGTTTCGGCCGACACTTTCCGGGAAAGGCCGTCCACTGCCATGGCCTCGGCGGGTGTAACGGCGGCGTGGCGGCTGCGCTGCCAGTCCTCTGTTATACCCGGGTGAAAGGAGGCATGGCACTCGAGACACTCCTGGGTGGCGTCGCTCAGGGGGGCGCCGGCGCCGAAGACTGCGGCCACCCCGCACCATGAAATGATCAGAAGGCAACAGATGACAGTGCGGAAGAATGTCAAAACGAACTCCTTTGCTGAGGCGTTGAAGGGAACCGGTTTCTCAAGGCCTCTGCCCGAAAGTCGAAGATGGCCTCCAGGCGGCTGCGGACGACAAGGGAATGGGCCATTCGGCCCGCGGGCCCGAGGGGTAGAGCATAATGGATGCTGTCCTTCATTTCAATACCGCCCTCGGCGGAGCGGAACCGATGGCGATGGTGCCAAAAGCGAAAGGGGCCCAGTCGCTGCTCGTCCACAAAATAGGACGGGGCCCGGCTGTGGGTGATTTCGGTCACCCAGGGTCTGGTCAACCAGGGCAGTGGTCGGTGGGTATAGGTGATGATAAGCCCTGGATAGATTTGGTCCGGCAGCTCCGAGGTTATATCGAGCCCGAGCCATGGCGGGGTGATGACCCTGAGATTCCGAGGATTGGAGAAAAAGTCCCATGCGTCATCCATGTCAATGGGAAGGCTCTGATGCCGCTCAAGACGGTATAGCATCAGGGGGGCCATCCTTCTGGCCCGTCGATGACCCGGGTCCCGCAACGGTCGGCGATCCCCTTCAACAAGCCCCTGAACACCCACTGGTGGGCCGGATAGAGTCCGTACCAGTAGGCGAGCCCCGCAAGACCCCGGGACAGGAAATCCGAACGCAGGACGATCTCGGTGCCGCGGGCGGCCTCCTTCAGGCTGAGGGTCATCAAGGCATCCCCCGGGGCTCTCATTCTCGATTGAAGCACCAGTTTGCGGGGACGGTCGACGGTCGACACCCGCCAGAAATGAAAATAGTCCCCCTCCTCGAGCCGGTGGGGATGCCTGCGCTGCGCCGTCAGCCCCGGTCCTCCGGCCAGCCGGTCGAGCCATCCCCGAAGCCGCCACAAAAGGCCGCCGTGATAGTAGCCGCCGTCGCCCCCGATGGCCTCCACGACAGGCCAGATGTCACGGGCCGCGGCGGCGACGAGAATGCGACATCGCAGGGTGAGGGTCGAGCCGCCGGCGTAGGGGGCATCCCCGCAGTAGGTCCACTCCGCCGGCATGACATCCCCCGCGGGCAGCTGACAGGCGTCCGCTTGGGCCTGCTGAACCCGCTCCAGTGCCCTGCGGATGGTCTCCCGGGATTCCTGAAGGCGACGGGGAACCAAAGTTCGGATGGCGTCATCACGGCAGACCACGGGGATGCCGAGGCCTTCTGCCAATGGCCTGGCAATGACGGCCGGCACCGGAGTGACCAGATGGATCCACAGGGAGCTCAAGGTCGGCGTGAGCACCGGTACGGGAATGATGAGCCGGGGCATCAAGCCGGCCTCCTGGGCATAGATCCGAATGAGATCCCTGTAGCTGAGCACTTCGGGCCCGCCGATATCAAAGGTTTTTCCGGCGGTTTCCGGGGTCTCGATACACCCTTTGATGTAGCCCAGCACGTCGGAAATGGCGATGGGCTGGCAGGGGGTGCTGACCCATTTGGGGGTGATCATGACCGGGAGCCGCTCCACCAAATAGCGGAGCATCTCAAAGGAGGCGCTGCCCGATCCGATGATCATGGCCGCCCGAAGAATGGTCACCGGGACGCCGCTGCGCTTGAAGATCTCCTCGACCTCGTGCCGGGAGCGAAGATGCTTGCTCAATCCGGGATGGTCGGTATCCCCGAGCCCCCCGAGATAGATGATCCTCCCGACGCCTGCTGCCGATGCGGCGGCGGCGAGGGATTCGGCCGCTGTGCGGTCGGCGTCGGCGAATCGGCCCTTGCTGGCGATCATGGAATGGATCAGGTAGACGACGGTGCCGCAGCCCTGGACGGCCCGGTCCACGGTGCCGGAGTCCAGGGCGTCCATGGCAGTGATTTCCACATGGGCGTGTCCGCTCCAGGGCATGGGTCTCAGGCGTTCAGGATTTCGGGCCGAAGCCCTTACACGATAGCCTGCTTCCAGCAACAGCGGCACCAGGCGGCCCCCCACGTAGCCGCTGGCTCCGGTAACCAAAACAGGTCGTGATTCCATCGGCCTCCCTCCCCTTGTCGTGGCCGGTCAGACGTGGTTTCTCAGCTTGAGTTCCATGGGATGCGGGTTGAGGTAAGTCTGTCCGGCCAGATAGGACTTGTCGTATTTTCGGACATAGTGATTGATCAAAGTGATCGGCACGATCAGGGGAGTCAGTTCCCTGCGGTAGGCCCCGATCACGTCGAGAAGCTCCTGTTTTTCGTCCCGGGTCAGTTCCTTTTTGAAATAGCCCAGCATGTGCTGAAGGACGTTGGTGTTCTTTTTAACGGTGGTCTTTAGCCGCAGGGCCTCTATCATCAGGCCCTCGTAGTCGGCCTCAAGGCGGCCGCAGTCCATCTGCTTTCCGGCGGCCACCAGTTTCCCCATCCGGCGGGCGATCTCGGGGCTGTGGGCCATCAGGGTCAGCTTGTTCCGGGAATGGAAGTCCACCACGTTGCCCACGCAGGAAGGCCGGGAGCGGGCCTCGCGCCAGCGCTTGAGAGTAAAGATCTGGTCGATGAAGTTTTCCCTGATTTTGGGATCGTTCAGGCGGCCGTCCTCCTCGACGGGCACCAGAGGGAAATGATTCATGAAGGCCCTCGCGAACACCCCCACCCCCTTTTTCTGTGGCATCCCCTTTTTGCCGTAGACCTTCACCCGAATCATGCCGCTGCTGGGGGAATCGCTTTTGAAGATGAAGCCGCACAGGCTTTCTTTTTCGAGGCGATGAAGCCGTTCCGCGGCCCAACTCTTCATGGTATCCGTGTGATCGATCTGGGTTCGGGTGGTCACGAGGCGGGGATCGTCGGGGTTTCCGACGAGCCTGAGGGTCTCCCGGGGAACCCCCAGCCCGATTTCCATCTCAGGGCATACCGGAACCCAGGCGACATAGTCGCCGAGGGTGTCCGTCAAATACCGGTTTTTTTTGTGGCCGCCGTTCCAGCGGACGTTTTCGCCCAGAAGGCAGCTGCTGATGCCGATTTTTAGTTTGGTTTCCATAGGATCCTCCGGCCTTTGGGTGGAAAACGCTGTGATTCCGGCCTGGGCTCCACAGCCTCCGGGTAACGGGGCGGGGCGTTCAGTCGCCGCCGTCTGAAGGGGTGTCAACATAAATGATTCCCAAATACCCGTCAACGGTCAGCCAATCACCGGTTCGAATGAACCCGGTGGCCTCTGGAACGCCGGTGATGCAGGGAAGCCCGTACTCTCTGGCGATAATGGCACCGTGAATCAGCATTCCTCCACGGCGTTCAACCACTGCGGCGGCCAGGGGGACCACAAAGGTCATATTGGGATCCACCGCGTCGCAGACCAGCACCTCCCCCGCCTTGAAGGCGAAGAGGTCATCGGCGGTTCCGACCACCCTTGCCGGCCCCCGGGCGATGCCGACCCCGGCCGGCTGACCGATGAGCTGTCGAGCCCGGACATTCGTCGGGGGAGAAGCCGACGAGTCGGATCTGGCCATGGTGGGACCGAAAGCGCCGCCAAGGGCACTCACGAGACGATCGTTGCCCTTTCGTATCGTGGACTGGGCAAGTCGATGTCTCGCCTCCTCGAGAGCAGCGTTTAGCTGGGCCTCGATCCGGCCCAAGACGATATTGTCGTCGTCGCGAAGCCGGTAGCTGGCCCGTGCCAGATCCAGAAGCGCCTCCCCAAAGGGTATCTCCGACTCCGGAAAGCTCTCCAGATACCGACGTTTCAAGGCCTCGGAATTCGACCCCTGAGGCTTGAGAATGGCGTTTTCGGGTGAGGACCGGGCAAATTCTTTCAGAAGCGAGGCCAAAAGCGCCTGCTCCGCTGAACGGTCGACAGGGCCCCCCCCGCTCTGGTGAGTGCCTCCGAAATCTGACAGGAAGGCATCAAGCTCCTTCCAAACCGATTCGTCGGAATAGTCCGGGGAATCGCCGTCGTCGGGGGTCATCTGCCGCAAACGCTCCCCCATGGCCAGGAGCCGGCGGTTTCGCGCAAGGCTCTTCAAGTCCGTACCCGTCAAGAGCGAGAGGAACTCGAAGGGAGACTCCGGCTTCACCCGGTCGTTGTAGACCTGTCCAAAAAGACGGGCACCGTGGGCCATCGGGATGAAGTCGCGCCAGTAGACGCCGTTCCAGTGGGCATTGATCTCGGAGCGGCGGGCGATTTCGTCGGCCAACGCATCATTGTCGAGGCGGCCCAGGTCAACGGACGCTAGCGAATCGGCGACCCGGGCCATCTCCGGAAGATATTCGGTTTCGATCTGGCGGCGAAGGTCCTGGAGACTGTCGAAACTTCTCCGAAGGCTGAGGTACCATGGGCGCTGATCGGCGCCGGAGGAGCCCTCTCCGGTCGTCACTGGCCGGGCCTGAAGCACCACCAGCCACTGATCCTCGAACGTCCATTCCGAATCCACCCCATGGCCGAAAAGCACTTCCAGGGCCATGCCCAGGTCGAACACTTTTCTGGCCTCGCGCACCGTCAACGGCGGCTTGTCGGCCAGATGAGCGGGAAGGGTTTGAAGCCGAATCCCATCCCCATGGGGGAAGACGGCCTGTTCTCGGTTCTCAGGCGGGTGATGGGACATCCGCCGTCCCTCTCGAACGAAGACCCAGCGATCCGGAGCCACGGTACCGTCCACGAGTCCCTGATTGAGGCCGTAGACCGCTTCGACGACGCCCTGTGCGTCGTCAACCGGATTCCGACTGAAAACGACCCCCGAACGGTTTCCGTCCACCATGACCTGGATGATGACCGCCATGGCGCTCGATTCGACATCGAGGCCCATCTCCCGCCGGTAGAGAAGGGCGGCGTCGGACCACAACGATGCCCACACCTGACGGACCCGATCGATCACTGCGTCCAGACCACGGACATTGACAAAGGATTCATGGAGGCCAGCAAAGGAGGATTGGGCGTCATCTTCCCCCGGCGCCGAGGACCGCACCACCAAGGGGCGGTTTCGGAACCGCCCCTCACACAGGCCCCTGAGCATCTCAACCGTTGGACCGGTAATGGGATGGGACAGGAACATGTGGCGAATTCTCAAGGCCGTGTCCCAGACTTCCTCCCAGCGCATTTCCTCCAGGGGTTTTCGGCTGAGCTCGAGGGTCACTCGCTCTTTCAGGAGGTTCTCCGACAAAAAGTGGGCATAGGCGTCGACAGTCAGCACCACGGTATCGGGCACGAATATTCCTGCCTGATTCATACGGGCCAGTGATTGGGCTTTGCCCCCAATGCGCGACCGAAAATCACCATCGATCCGGTCAAGGGGCAGAATCCAGGGTGGGTGCGATGTCAATTTCGATCACCTTTTGAAACTGTTTGACCATGATATAGCGGCGGATCGCAATGGAAATCATCTCTGTCGTGGGTGACGACGCGAACGCCTTGAGATAGGGGTGGCGGCTCAGATACAGGGGCATGTAAGCGTCTGCCTCTTCGGCCGGCAGCACCCATGCACGCCCCATAGCCGTCACGGCCGACGCCTGGTGAAAATCCTCGACGGCGTTGACGCTGTTGGTGATGAGTATCGCCACTCGACTGTCCGCCGTCAAGTTCGCGAATTTCCGTGTCCCTCTAGCGGTGGTGAATAAGAGACGATCCAGGCTGTCGGAAACCGCGTAGGCCACGAGGCTGGCATAGGGCTGGCCCCTTTCGTGAGTGGAAAGAACGCCAAGCTTCTGCGACTGCAGGAGGGCCTTCAACTGAGCTCGAATGGTTTCTGATGCCTTCATGAGGACTCCCGATCAATGATCGTGAACCGCCGGCCGGTTGGTCAGCCAGATGCCGCCGAGGACGAGGGCGGCGCCTAACAGCAGAGAACCGGTAAGCGGTTCGTTCAAGATAACGTAACTGAACACGATCGCACTGACCGGGACCGCGTTGATGAAGACCCCGGCCTTTGTGGGCCCGATGGAACGAATGCCCTCGTAATACCACACAAATCCCAATACTGTGCCGAAAAGGCCGAGATAGAAAATGGCAAGCCAGGCCTTCCATGGAACGGCGACAGCCGCAGCGACAAGTCCTTCGGAAACCGCCGCAGGAAGCAGAAAGAGGGTCCCGGTGACCGATGCGAAAAAAACGGCCGACAGAGGCGTCATGGCCTTCATGAACACTTTCCCCAGAAGGGAAAACGCCACCCAGCTGATCACGCACCCGATGATCAGCAACTCCCCCGCTCCCACCCCCGAATCCAGGATGTGAAGAAAATCACCCCGGCTGATGACCACCATCGCTCCCGAAACAGAGACGAGAATTCCGAACAATCGAATCGGGGTCAGCCGTTCTCCGAAAAGCAGGGCCGAAAACAGGGCGATCCCGATGGGATTGTTGGCGATGATGATCGCCGCACGGCTGGCCTCGATCAGCGCGAGGCCTTTGAAAAAACACACATTATAACTGAAAACGCCCGTCAACCCAAGGAGCATGCATGGCAACACCTGCCGCGCCGATGGTTTGGGCACCCGCCCCTCGATGCGCAGCACCGCCACCAATAAAAAAAGGGAGGCGATGAAAAAGCGGAAAAAAGCAGCCGTAAAGGGCCCCATGTGCCGAGCGGCGATTTTGCCGGCAATGAAGGTGCCGCCCCAAAACACCGCCATCAGCATCAGCTTGACATAGACCAGGGCGGGGACGGGTTCCGAAGTCTCGGAGCCGGAAATGGTCTCGACCGCTGCGTTTTGGCCGTGGGCGGATGATCTCATACGGTTCTCCTGGTATGAGCACGGTTACGGATTCGAGCTAAGCCTCGATGGGATCGTTTTGGATCAGAGTGCTGAGAATCGCGGAAATGTAAGCGTCCGATTTGCTGACGTGGAAACGGCAGGATCCCGCACCCGGGTGCCCCCCACCCTCGAAGCGTTTCATCAGAAGCCCCACATTGACGCGGCAATTCCTGTTGAAAATGCTGTGACCGACGCTGACGATGACCCGATCCGGGTCACTGCCGTCAAAACGGATCTTCACCTGAACCACGGATTCGGGGTACAGGGAATAGACCAAAAACCGATTGCCCGATGGGTCTTTTTCAAGGCCTCGAAAATCGGTGACGGCCACCTGCCCATGGAGGGTGGTATGGGTTTTCAGCAAGTCACGGTAGGTGCGGTTGTCCTCGATCACTTCCTCGCACCGTGCAGCCACCTCGGGGTTTTTCATGATCTGATCGATCGATGACGTCTGCAGCAGCCGAGCGATTTGATTCCAGTATGGTTCGTCGTCAAGGTGGCGGCCGGACAGAGTCATGGACAGAAGGATGTAGGGGTGGTTCTCCGGATGAAGCACCTCTTCCTCGGTCAGGTCAGCCGAGTCGATCTTGTCGGCCTGGCGGACCAGTTCGCTGAAGTCCCGGGAGAAGGTGTCGCCATAGTACCGGTGGATCAGGCCCGCCGCCGACGGGGCCAGTTCGAAACGTCCCGCCACCGGGGTTTCGGGCTTGTTGGAAAAGTGGTGATCGAACCACAAGGAACAATCGGGATGGTAGGGAAGGTTGGCAACGATGTCCCCAGTTTTTATCGGAACCAGCCCTTTCTGCATCTCGCTGGGTTCGATCCACAATGTGGGCTCCGTGACAGCCACTGCATCCATCAGCAGGGCCGCGCAGACCACTCCATCGAAATCGGCTCTGGTGACAATGCGCATAGAAATGAACTCCGGTTGTTTCGGCGACGTCCGACACGGGGTGTCTCGATCGTCTCTCCGGAGATGGTCGAGCCGTCCGGGGGCGAATCCGGCGCCGTGAATGGTGGGAATCGGGTGAGTCGCCTGATATATGGTTGACCTGTGCCGGTTAAGGGGGCAAACTGATTCTGTCATAGTAAAGCAAAAGGGAGGGGAGAGCAATGACCCTTTACCTGGTTCAGCATGGCAAAAGCCTGCCCGCCGAGGACGGCCCCGACCCCGGTCTGTCATCGGAGGGCCGCGGTGACGTTCATCGGATTGGGGAAGTGGCCAAGGCATACGGCATCCGGGTTGACACCATCTTCCACAGCGGGAAAAAGCGTGCTCAGGAAACGGCCGACATCTTTGCCGGGCACCTCGCCCCCGCCGGTGGCACCCACCGAAAGTCCGGCCTCAAACCCATGGACGACGTCACACGGTTTGCCGGCCTTTTCGACCCCAACGACTACATCATGCTCGTCGGGCACCTCCCGTTCATGAGCCGGCTGGCCGGGTGGCTCGTCACCGGAGAGGCCGATCAGCCCGTTTTTGCGTTTCAGAATGGCGGGATCGTCTGCCTGGATCGAAGGCCGGATGCCGATCGGTGGGTCATCAAGTGGTCCCTCTCCCCTCACATCGGGTGAATCGCCGGGAACAATCCCACGACTGAGCGGCTGATCCCGCAGAAAGGCAAGGATTCCATGGACCTGGAATGTATCGTCTACACGAAGACCGACGGCGTCGCCGTCATCCGGCTCAACCGGCCGAAGGTGTTGAACGCCATGAACCGCCGGCTCTGGGCCGATATGGAAGGCGCTCTCGAGGACGCCCGCGAGGACGATGACGTCAAGGTGCTTCTCATCACGGGAGAGGGCCGGGCCTTTTCCACCGGCGCCGACTTGAAGGAATCGGGACGGCGAACCACCGAGGAATACCGGGCCTACCTCACGGCCCTTCAGGAAGTCTCCAGAAAGCTCATCCGATTCGACAAACCCACCATCGCCGCCATCAACGGATACGCCCTGGGCTCCGGCTACGAACTCGCCCTGGCCTGTGACATTCGAATCGCCGCCGAAGACGCTCCCATCGGCTCTCCGGAAGCCCGGGTCGCCTCGTCGGTAACCGGCGGAGCCATGCGACTTCTCCAAGATCTGGTCGGCCCCGGGAAAGCCAGCGAACTGCTGTTTACCGCCGAGAACATTGACGGGAAGGAGGCCGAGCGGATCGGGCTGGTCAATCGGGCGGTGCCTTCCGATCGGCTGATGGATGAGGCCTTGGAGATGGCTCGAAAGATTGCAGCCAATGCTCCCGTCTCCCTGCAGATGATCAAAAAGGGGCTTCTGATGGCCAGGGGGGAGGCGAGTCTCGACGCCATTATGACCTTCGAGGTCGAAGCATGTCTGTCATGTGTCTCGTCGACGGACCGCCAGTCGGCGCTGAAGAGCTTCGAAGGCCGAAAACGAACTTGATCCGGCGGGCGGCAACTGGAAGGGGGGTTGGAATGGGTCTTGAACACATTTTTCGGGCCGACTCCGTGGCTGTTGTCGGTGCGTCCCAAACCGTCACCAAAAGGGGATACCAGGCCATCCGGACGCTCCTGGACGAAAAGTACGAGGGCCGCATCTACCCCGTCAACCCCAAGGAAAAGCGCATACTCGGGTTCGACTGCTACCCGACGATCGCCGATATCGAGGGCGATGTGGATCTCGCCCTCATTACGACCCCCGCGAAAAGCATCCCCGGCATTCTGGACGCCTGCGGTAAAAAAGGCGTCAAGGGAGCCGTCGTCATAGCGGGGGGATTTGGAGAAAGGGACTCGGCGGGCAAGGAACTCGAAACAGAGATGGTCGACACCGCCCGCAAGTGGGGAATCCGGCTCGTCGGGCCCAACACGTCCGGTATGATGAATCTCCATTCCCACCTGAATCTTGTGGGGTTGAGGGGAGCACCGGTGGGCGATATCGCCCTGATCAGCCAGAGCGGCAACATGGCCCTGACCCTCATTACCGAAGCCCGGGTCAAGAGCAAGAAAGGGTTTTCCTTCTATGTGGGGGTTGGCAACGAGGCGGATATCAAGTTCCATGAATACCTCGCCTTTTTCCAGAACGATCCCCGCACCAGGGCCATTCTCATGTACGTGGAAGGCATGCGTGACGGCCGCAGCTTTCTTCAACAAGCCTGCCGCACGAGCCTCGTCAAGCCCATAATCATGCTCAAGAGCGGCCGCAGTGCGACAGGAAAGCGGGCGGCCGGCTCCCACACAGGGGCCCTTGCCGGTATGTCCCGGGTGGCCAGGGGCGCCTTCCGCCGATCGGGGATTCTCATGATCGAACAGTCCGACGAACTGTTTCCCGTAGCAGAGACACTGGCGTCCCTGCCCCCGATAAAAAACAACAGCGTCGCCATCCTGGCCGACGGGGGCGGCCATGCCACCATCGCCTCCGACCTTCTATCCGATCAGGGCATCCGGCTGCCCCGGCTCGGTGAAAAGACCCAGGAAAAGCTTCGGGCCATCCTTCCGGATGCCGCCACCGTTGGCAATCCCGTGGACGTGGCCGGGGGTACGGACGACGACCCGTCGGTCTTCGCCGACTGCGCCCGCATTATCCTGAAGGATCCGGCCGTAGGAGGTCTCCTGCTGGTGGGGCTCTTCGGGGGCTACGGGATACGCTTTGCCGAAAGCCTGTCCCTTAAGGAAGAGGATGCGGCCCATCAGATGGGCAAAATCGTTCAGAAGGGCGGCAAGCCCATCGTGGTCCACAGCCTGTTCAACTCCCTCAGACCCCACTCCCTGGAACTGCTTCGGTACTACAACATCACCGTCTACGATTCCCTGGAAGTCGCCTGTCGGTGCATCGGCTCCCTCGCCACATACGGCGCCTATCTCAAATCCTACCACGCCAAGACCAGCTTCGAACTGCAGTGGGGGAAAAAAGCGAACCCAGAAGGCCTGTCCATCATCGAAGCGGCCAGGGCCGAGGGCCGGACGATTCTTCTCGAACATGAAGGGAAACGGCTTTTTCAACTCCATGGCGCACCGGTGAGCCGGGACATCCTTGCCCGCACCGCCGAGGAGGCGTCCACCATCGCCGGCGACATCGGGGGGCCCGTGGTGCTCAAGATCGTCTCCCCCGACATCCTCCATAAGAGCGATGCCGGGGGGGTCCGGGTCAACATCACGGGTGGCGATGCCGTCCGACACGCATTCGATGAGATCGTCTCCAATGCGAAACAGTTCGATCCCGATGCCGATCTGCGGGGCGTTCTGGTCTCCCCCATGGCCATGTCGGGAACGGAGGTCATCATCGGCACCAAGTACGACGACCAATTCGGACCGATCATCATGTTCGGACTGGGAGGCATCCTGGTGGAGATTTTAAAAGACGTCTCCTTCCGGGTGTTGCCCATTTCCAGCGCGTCGGCCCGGAAAATGATGGAGGAAATCAAGTCCTATCCAATTTTGGAAGGGACCAGGGGAATGCAGACCTGCGACCAGAAAGCCCTGCGGAAACTGTTGACCATCTGTTCGGAAGTGATGGAAGCCTACCCGGATATTCTTGAAATCGATCTGAATCCGATCATCGTCTATCGGGACGGTCTGAATGTGGTGGATACCCGGGTCATCCTGAAGCCGGCAGGAGCGGCATGATGGGTGGGCAGCACCGCCGTATGGCGTGGCTCGCGAGCCGCCGGAACCCCATGGGATCCGGCGGCCTGTGAGGGACTACGACGGAGACGGCTCGACACCGGTCATCCCTTTTGGATCTTTTCGGTAAGCTCTGGCAGCAATTCCAGAACGTCGGCCACGACACCCACATCGGCCAGCTGGAAGATCGGCGCTTTGGGATTCTTGTTGATGGCCACGATGAAGGGGTTGCCCTTGAGGCCGCCCATGTGCTGGAAGGAGCCGCTGATGCCGCA
>JASFIA010000013.1:0-13492 GCA_050122915.1 Desulfobacterales bacterium
CATGGGGAGATATCCTTTCCATCCAGTGGCTGTGTCAAGATCCGGATCGACGCTTGGTGGGCGGCCGTCTGACTGCCCTCAAATTGGCCGGCGGTCGCAGGTCTTTGGGGGGCGGCCTGCCGCCGATCGGGCTGCGGCTGTTTTCTTGAGGTCTGCCCGTTTTCTGCCCGTCGATGGGTGAAGCGTGGACGGCTGATGCCTGGTTCCAAACCCGAACCCTGCTGATTGGGATAGTACACTTGCACCCTACTTTCAATCCCCCTTTTCTTGGCACCCCGCCAGCAGAGACTCGAGATCCCCGGGATCCGTGATCGGCCGTGTGCAGCAGCCACCGGTGCGCACATAGGCCGCTGGCCGGCCGTCGACCGGAACGGCGGATCGGGCATGGGCTGTGTGTGGCGTCAGAATGGCCCTGTCGCCATCCTGGACCACCAGGATCGTTTTCCCCGGGATGCCCGAACGACGCGAAACGGCAAGTAATCGTCGCGTTTGTTCGTCCTGGAGGTTCCCGGCGATGACGATTTGGACCGGCGTCGATTGGGAAAACAGCCAGGCATTGAAGTGGGCCGCCACGGCTTCCGGATGAGCGACGAAGCGGGATATTCCTGATCGAATCACGTCGGCGGCCTGTGCGTCGAAATCCCTGCGGCCCAGGATCCTCGAGAGGCGGAGCATGGTCAGGGCCGCCACCGATCCGGCCGAGGGCATCACCAGATCCATTTCATCCTTCACCCGAAAGATCATGTGAGGATCGTGGTCCGTCCGGGTCATGAAAAACCCGCCGAATTCCGGGTCATGGAACTGCCGGTTGGCCTCTTCGACCAAATCGACGGCCCATGTCAGCCATGCGGGGTCAAAATCGGTTTCGTAAATGTCAATGAGTCCCTGGGCCATAAAAAAATAATCCTCCGCCGTGCCGGGAACCTTGGCCTCGCCATCCCGCCACCGGCGAAACAAAAACCGCGTTTCTTCGATGTACAGATGACGTCGGATGAAGCTGGCGGCTCTGCGGGCGCTGTCGAGAAACCGCTGATCTCCAAGCACCTGGCGGCTCCGGGCCAGGGCGGACAGCATGAGACCGTTCCAGGAGGTGATGACCTTGTCGTCCAGGTCGGGCCTGGGGCGGGTTTCCCTGTGGGCGAACAAGGCGCGTTCGGCCCTCCGGAGCAAGGGGCCGGCCGCTTCCGGGGATCGGCCGAGGGCCTTGGCTACATCTGCCGACGTCATTGCCCTGTAGGGAATATTGAGACCCATGAAGTCGCCGTGGGGATCGGTCTCCAGGTTGCCGTCATCCTGGATCCCATACCGCAGGCAAAAGCCTTCCCCCGCGGTTCTGCCCGCTATTGCCAGAATGTCCCCCTTTGCCCACAGGAAAAAGGCCCCCTCTTTCTTCGTCCCCGGATCCGGTCCGGCCGCCGATGGAGGACTGCTGTCCGCGTCCTCGGCCGAGGCGATTCCCCCTTCGGGCAGGGTCAGATCCCGAATCACATAATCGGCCGATGCCCTGGCGGTGTGCGCGAAGCAAGGGTCTCCGGTCAATTCAAATGCAAGGAGATAGACCGGAATGAGCTGGGCGTTGTCGTAGAGCATTTTCTCGAAGTGGGGAACCTGCCACCGGTTGTCGGTGGAATAACGGTGAAAACCGCCGCCGAGCTGATCGAATATGCCGCCTTCGGCCATCCGTTCCAAGGTGAACAGAGCCATGGACGAAGCCGTTTCTCGGCGATGGGAATCGATCACCCCGTGGGCGGCTCTTCCGCAGGTCAGGAGCAGGACCAGTGCCGGCGGCGATGGGAATTTCGGAGCCTTGCCGAACCCTCCCCATTCGCTGTCGAAGGCCTTTTCCCAGTGGTCGATGGCCTCATTCAGGTGGTCTGCACCGGGTTCGACGTCCCCCTGGATGCCGGTGGCGATGCGGTCTTTGAGATGTCTGGTCAAATTGTCGGCCGATGATCTTATGTTTGACCGATGGTCAGTATCGGCCCAGGCCTCGGCAACCTGGCGCAGAACCTGGGTCCAGGACGGCATAAAACCCCCACGAGGCTCCGGTGGAAAGTAGGTGCCCCCGAAAAATGGATTCAACTCGGGCGTCAGGAACACATTGAGGGGCCATCCCCCTGAACCGTTGAGGGCTGTGACTGCTGTCATGTAGATTTTGTCGATATCGGGCCGCTCTTCCCGATCGACCTTGATGCACACGAAATGACGGTTCATGATGTCGGCAACCCCGGGATCCCCGAAGGATTCCGACGCCATGACATGGCACCAATGGCAGGTGGCGTAGCCGATGGATAACAGAACCGGCCGGTCCTCGGCACGGGCCAGAGCAAAGGCCTCCTCGGACCAGGGGTGCCAGTCCACCGGGTTGTGGGCATGCTGCTGGAGATAGGGACTCTTTTCGTGAATCAGCCGGTTGGGATGGTGAAGTAGGGACGGCATCGGACCTCCGACAGGGCTTCGGGGTGGTGACGGTTAGCGATTCGGCGACCCAAAACATAAGACCCGTTGGGCAAAGGGCCAGGGAAGGTGTTTTAAAGAGACGCAACTGTCTCTATGTTTTTGAAAGTGAGACAGTGGGCGGGGAGTCCTTGTCTGATCGGGGGCGACGAGATCTCCGATTGGGTGTTTCTGGAGAGATGATTGTCGCTGAATAACAGTATATTTACATCAAATAAAAGGAGTTACATTGTCATTGGCAATCGTTGCGATCGATCGGTGACGGTCGCCGGACGGGCACGATGGATCATTTCATTCTTTAAGCGCTTGTCTCAACCATTGTATCATGTCATCCGGAGATGATCTGCGCCGGAGGGAATTCATGGTGCAGCCAGTGTGAAGGCATCAGGCCTCCCGATGGAGAATGGTTTGTATCGCATATGATTTCAGATAGATAACATTATTGTTACCTCACCGGTTTCTGGAAGGGATGGCCAACAACCGGTTTCCATCTGGTCCGAAAATTGCTGTACCCAGTAGGACGAGTACCATCGTTCAAACTTTGGCTTGTCTTATTTATTGAGAACTGTTACTGGTTTATGCGCTCATCCTGACCGGCTATCTGCACCTGTCGGGCGGTGCCGACCTCGTGATTTGCCGGCATCTCCCCTTGCACCCTTTTCGTCACAACTGTTTAAGCCAGAACAAACCCGTTCCTACAGGAAAGGAGAAGAAATGGAAAACAAGAAGGTAATCGCCTCCAAGAAGAAGGAGGTTGTAACCAAGGACGTCACCATTTGCGAATCCACGGCCCAGATGCTCGAGAAGGCCAAGCGGGACGGGGTGGAAACCGCCTTTGACCGGGCCCTCAACATGAAGGCCTGCCCGATCGGTTCCGAATCGGCCTGCTGCAAGCACTGCGCGATGGGCCCCTGCCGGCTCAACGCCAAAGCCCCTTACGAGAAAGTGGGGGTATGCGGTGCGACCATCGACACCATCATGGCCAGAAACTTTGCCCGGATGGTGGCGGCCGGAACCGCGGCCCACACCGATCACGGCATGAGCATGCTGGACCTGTTCCGAGAGGTGGTCACTGGGAAAATCGTGGACTATGAAATCAAAGATCCCCACAAGCTGGAGCAGGTGGCGCAATCCGTCGGTATCGACACGGAGGACCGCACCACCCAGGAAATCGCCATGGACCTCTATAAAGAGCTGGAGCGGACCTACACCCAGGTGGAAGGGGAGATTCCCTTTGCCAATCGGGTTCCGGCGAAAACCCTCGAGCTCTGGCGGAAACACGGGATGGTTCCGCGGGGTGCGATGCGGGAGATCATGGAGATGATGCACCGCTCCCACATGGGGGTGGATCAGCACTATGAGAACATTACCAAGCAGTGCAGCCGGACGGCCCTGGCCGACGGCTGGGGCGGCTCCATGGTGGCTACTGAAATCGCAGACATCCTTTTCGGTACGCCCACGCCGGTGTCGGTTGAAGTCAACATGGGGGTGCTGAAGGAAGACCAGGTCAACATCATCGTTCACGGCCACGAGCCCAACCTGTTCGAGTCCATGCTGGTCTCCTCCAACGACAAGGAACTGAACGAGATGGCCAAGGCCGCTGGCGCCAAGGGCATCAACCTGGTCGGTATGTGCTGTTCGGGGGCCGAGATGCTGGTTCGTCACGGGATCCCCCATGCCGGCAACTTCATGTCCACCGAAGCCGTGCTCGTCACCGGCGCCGTGGATGCCTTCTGCGTGGATGTCCAGTGCATCAAGCAGGGACTGGTCGCCGTGGCCGATTGTTATGACACGCCCCTTTTCACCACCAATCCCCGCGCCCGCATTGAAGGGGCCGAGCACATCGAGTTTCACGAGGACAAGCCCAGGGACACCACCGATGCGGTGATCGTGAAGGCCATCCATCGCTTCAAAAACCGAACGGCGGCGATCGAAATCCCCCGCATCACCAACACCGGTGTTCACGGCTTCTCCCACGAGTACATCAACTACATGCTCGGCGGCTCCTTCCGCGGCTCCTACGTGCCCTTGAACGACAACATCATCAACGGCCGTATCCGGGGCGTGGCCGGCGTGGTCGGGTGCACCAACCCGCGGATCAAGCAGGACTGGGTCCACGTGGAGTTGGTCAAGGAACTGATCAAAAACGACGTTCTGGTGGTTCAGACCGGTTGTTCACAGATCGCTCTGGCCAAGGCGGGGCTGACCACCCCCGAGGCGGCCCATCTGGCCGGAAACGGTCTCAAGGAAGTCTGCGAGACGGTGGGCATGCCTCCGGTGCTGGGTCTGGGCGCCTGTGTCGACAACAGCCGGATCCTCATTGCCTGTGCCGAGATGGTCAAGACCGGCGGACTCGGCGAAAGCATCGCCGATCTTCCCGTCGCCGGTGCCGCCCCCGAATGGATGAGCGAAAAGGCCATCGCCATCGGCCATTATTTTGTCTCGTCTGGCGTCTATACGGTCTTTGGGGCCACCTTCCCGATCACCGAAGGAACCAAGTTCCAGAAATACCTCTTCGAAGGTCTCGAAGAACTTGGTTTCGGGAAGTGGGATTTTGTGATCGATCCCTATGAGATGGCGCGCCGGATGATTGCCCACATGGACAAAAAGCGAAAAGCCCTTGGCATCGACAAGGCCAGGGAGCGCGTCCTCATGGACATGGCCGATCGCCAGTCGTTGTCCGCCTGATTTCCAACCGCCTAACCAACCGGTGGAGGGGCTGTTACAGCCCCTCCACCGGTCTTTCCTCATTCTCTCTCGGCGTCCAGACACGACGCCTATCCCCATCCGAACCGCTTTACCACGCTTCGAGCCGGCAAGACCGGTCCGATGGCCCTCCGGCTTAGGCCGGATAGGGTTTTCGCCCATGGATCGACCCGCGGGGGGAACGGCCGGTGCCCAAACGGCGGCCTGGAATACACCGCATCAAGGACCGGAGATGACTTCCGGATAGTCTTTTAGGAAGCGGTAGAGGGTTGCCCGGCCCACCTCGAGAAGCCTTGCCGCTTTCGCCTTGTTGCCGCCGCTCCTCACCAGGGCTTCTTTGACGATCGCCTCATCTAGCTTCCGATGGGTTCCCCGTCGCTGGACGGTCCGGGCATCGAGGCTCCGTAGTTCGATGGGTAGGTCGTCTTTGGTGATGATCCGGTCGTTTGAGCGCACAATCGCAAACTGGACGGCGTTCTGCAGTTCCCTGACGTTGCCCGGCCAGTCATATTCCATCATCAGGGACATGGCCTGCTGATGGATTCGCAGGGGGGGCTGGCCGTGTTTGTTGGCGGCTTCCAGAATAAAATGATTGACCAAAAGTGGAATGTCGGTTCTGCGTTCCCTCAACGGGGGAATCGAGATGGGAATGACGCTCAGTCGATAATATAAATCTTCTCGAAAACGCCCATTGCCGACCTCCTCCTTCAACGCCTTGTTGGTGGCGCTGATGACCTTGACCCGCACCGACAGCGTCTTCTCGTCGCCAACCCGCTCGAAGCGATTTTCCTGGAGGAATCGGAGAATCTTGACCTGCATGTTTTTCGACAGCTCCGCCACCTCGTCCAGGAAAATAGTCCCCCCGTCGGCCAATTCGAAGCGCCCCTTCTTGTCCCGAATCGCACCGCTGAATGCCCCCTTCACATGCCCGAATAGCTCGCTTTCGATCAGACCCTCAGGCAGGGCACCGCAGTTGATGGGAACGAATGGGGCCCCGCCTCTCTGGCTTTCGTTGTGGATGGCATTGGCCACCAGTTCCTTGCCAGTGCCCGTCTCCCCGTAGATGTGAACCGGGTAGTCGTAGCCGGCAACATCGGTGATTTGCTGGAAGACTTGGAGCATTTTGACGTCTTGGCCGATGATGTTGGCGAAGCGGTCGAGGGTGCCGGTGCGCATCCGAAGCTGAAGTTCATCGGTGATGTCCCTGAATGCGGCAAGCACGCCCGTGGCGGCGCCGGTGTCGTCCCTCATCAGGGTGACGGTCATCTCGATTCGTCGCTGCTCGCAGTTGTTGGTGGTGATGTTGAGCGCATATTCCGTCGTGTCGGTGTCGAGGGGCAGGACGTCGGTGCCGTCGCAAAACGAACACCTCTCTCCGCAAAAAGGAATGCCGAAAGCGTCGTGGCAGTCCCGACCGATAATATCTTCTCTCCGGTAGCCGGTAATGTGTTCGGCCTGACGATTGAAGAAGAATATTCTTCGATTCAGATCATGGGCGATGATGCCCTCTTTTAGGTTGTCCAGGACGCGTTCGAGATTGTTTCGGTTGGAGATGAGATCGTTGAGAGTGGGTTCGGCCATGGATGCGATGTCCCCTGATGTGGAGGGAGTGACGAAGAAAATGGATACCCCATCGGCTATTCAAAGTCAATCCGGCCGCGGGTTCCACCTCTATAGCGACCAGGGCAGCGGCCGGCACAGCTCGATGCCGTCGAGATCCAGGCGGACATCGTAAACCATCATCTCCACCCCGGCGTCGACGGCGGCCCGAAGCGCGATGCCGTACGCGGGATCTATTCGGTCCGCCGGAAGAAACGTTTCGGCATCCATCCGCTGAACGAAATAGAACATGGCGGCGCGGTTTCCGTGGTGTACCGTTTCAACTAGGTCGTGGAGGTGTTTTAGACCGCGGGAGGTGACGGCATCCGGAAAGCGGGCGATACCGTCAGTGACCAAGGTACAGTTTTTGATCTCCACATAGCAGTCAGGCCGGCCGGGGCCCGACAGCAGAAGGTCGATCCGGGAATGGTCTCCGTACGGGACTTCGCGCCTGACCTGTCCATACCCGCCCAGCTCGGGTATCTTCGCATGCCTGACGGCGTGCTCGACCAGTCGGTTGGGGACGGCGGTATTGACGCCGACGAGGGAGGTTCCCATGTCGATGATTTCCCAGGTGTATGGCAGTTTGCGGCGGGGGTTGTCGCTTCGGGAGAGAAAAACGGGTCTTCCCGGCTCGCAGCAGGAAATCATGGCGCCCGTGTTGGGGCAGTGGGCGGTGACGGCTTCCCCGGAGTCTAAAACCACATCGGCCAGGAACCGCCGGTAGCGTCGAACCAGTTTTCCCCGGAGCAGCGGCGGCCAGGGAAGTCTGCTTTCGGCCGGAGGCGGGCGATCCGTCAAAAGAAGCATCCTTTCATTCGGCGGCGGGTACCGGCTTCCCCAATGACGACGGTTGGCCGCACTGGAAAGCCACTGCATCGATCTCAAATCCGTTTGGAGAAGGGCGGCCGAAGCCATCCTATCGTTTGGTGCGCAACAGCTTGTGGTAGGCTTCCGTCAGCTGAATGAATTCGGCTTTGGAGCCTCCCTGATCAGGATGGAAAGACTTGGCCCTCGTGCGATAGAGCCTTGCGAGGTCCGATCTGCTCATTTGCCGGAGTTCCCGCTGGCTGGTGGCAAAAAGGCGTGCCGCCATTTCCATGGACACGAGAACGCTCTTCGGTGGCCGATATTGCTGGTGGCGTCGTCTGAAGGCGTCGTATGCCCTCGCGGCCACGTCGGGCATAGGGAAGTCCGAGTCGAAGTACATGATCAGGTAGCGGACCAGGTGGTCCCTCAGTCCGTCCGAAGGCGCCATCCCGTCCCAGAAAGACGCCTCTTCGCTCAAGGCGCAGAGGTCGTCCAGAAAGCGGGCGTCCATTTCCCCCGGATCCAGCCCTTCGGGAATGGTTCGCGCGAAATTATGTTTGAAATGCCGCTGAAGATCGAAGATCACGAAAACATAACGCTTCCATTCATGAGGCTTCAGCACGCACTCCGACGCCAGGAAGTGGTGCTCGATTTCATCCCTGGATTTGTTCGCCAAAAACCGGTAGAGCGCCGCGGAGACACGGTCGATGCCGCTCTGATCGGTCTGGCCGTATCGAAGGTAGTGGACCCGTCTTCGGTCGAACAGGTGGGGCAGGGGAGCGCTAGCCCCTTGGGCTTCCTTGCGCATTCTGGCTTCTCGTGCATTTTCAGACCGCGTATGGAAGTGATCCAACTTGCGCCGGAGTTGGGGGTCCACAAAAGGCCAAAACAAGGCTTCGATATCGTCGCCGTCCGCCTCGGCACCCATTTCTTCGATGGTATCGGCCACCTCCATGGCGACGTAAAAGGCGTTTCCCCCCGGGTAGACGATGAACGCTCTCGGATCCCTTCCCAGATCCATTAGATCCCTGCTCATCCACCGCCGGCCCTCTTGAACGGATTCGCGAATCACGTAGCGGGTTTTCAGCCGGTCTTTGACGCGGGCAAGATACATAGCCGTTTTCCCCGACCCGGTTCCGATTCCGGATCCCTGTCCCCGGGTTTGCGATTGTCTGAGGCTAGCCGGGAAGGATTGTCTCAGGCGGTTCGCCGGTCAGTCGCTTGGCGGCAGGACCGACGGTGCCCCACTACCGGAAGGACTGCGGTCAGCCACCCACAGCCGCCATTGCGGCATCATAGCCGGGCTCTTCTGCAATTTCCGGCACCAATTCCGTATAGAGCACTTTCCCGGCGCCATCGATCACTACGACAGCACGGGCGAAGAGGCCGTTTAGGGGCCCCTCGGCAATACGAATTCCGTAAGCATCTCCAAAGGCCCTATTTCTGAAGGCTGACAGGGATACCACGTCGTCAAGGCCTTCGGATCCGCAGAAGCGGGAGTGGGCAAAAGGCAGATCCATGGAGATGCACAGGACGACGGCAGTGTCTTTCTTGGCGATCTCTGCATTGAATTTTCGAACAGACATGGAGCATACCGGAGTGTCTATGCTGGGAAAGATATTGAGCACAACGGTTTTCCCACGATAGTCGGACAGGGAGGTTTCCGTCAGCTCGGTTGTGGTGAGGGTGAAATCCGGTGCGGATTCACCCACCCTGGGCAGTTCGCCGACGGTTTGAACGGGGTTTCCTTTGAACGTGACAGTAGCCATAACGGTCCTCCTTGGGGTTTCGGATAGGCCGGTGGGGCTCCCACGGGGGAGCGTCTCTCGGCATCATCGGTTGCATCCGGCCGTTGGGGTACGGATGGTTTCCGGCACCCCCTTGCGATCGGCCCCTCCGGTCGCAGGCGGAGCGACCGGGGTTTCTGTTACCATAAGACCGAAATGAGAGATTTCACCTCAGGTGATTCTTTTGAAGGGCGTCGAGGGCGTCGTCGGGACCCAACAAAATGAGGATGTCGCTGTCCTTAATGAGGTAATCCGCCGTGGGGATCATGTTCATGCGATCCGGCACCAGTTCCTTGACCGCCACCACCTGAATCCCGAACCGATTGATCAGGTTGAGCTCCTTGAGCCGTTTCCCCACGAACGCTCTGGGAGGCTCGATTTGAACGATGGAGTAGCCGTCCAGAAACGGCAGGTAATCAATCATGTTGGGATTGTGCAGCCGTTCAACCATTGACAGGGCCTGATCTTTCTCGGGGAAGAAGACCTCGGAGGCCCCCACTTTGTGAAGGATTCGACCGTGAGCTTCGCTGATGGCCATCGCAATGACGTGCTTGACCGCGATGTCCTTTAATTTCATGGTGGTGAGAATGGAGCTTTCGATGCCGGATCCGATCGATACCACGACGATGTCCATTTCCGGCAGCCCCAGGGCTGTGAGGGTTTCCTCGTCGGTGGCATCGGCCACCACCGCCTGGCTGCTCAGGTCCTTGACGGCCTGGACCCGGTTTCGGTCCGAGTCGATGGCCACCACTTCGTGGCCTTTATCGTAGAGGCTGGTTGTCAAATAGTACCCGACATTTCCAAGACCGATGACCGCAAATCGTTTCATGAGGCCTCCTCATCCCACCATGATGGTTTCTTCCGCGTAATAGTACTTCGCCTCCCTTGTCCGGCTCAAGGCCATGATGATGACCAAGGGCCCGATCCGGCCGATGAACATGGTGGCGGTTATGATGAGCTTTCCCACGGAACTCAGGGCGGGCGTTATCCCCGCTGACAGGCCAACGGTGCCGAACGCACTGACGGTTTCGAAAAGGAGTTCAAGGAATTGCCCTCTGCTATCCATGTAAGGAATATCTTTGAGCTCGGAGATCAGAAGGAAAAAGGTTGCCATCGTGATTACCGCGATGGAGACGATGGTCAGGCTCAGCGCGCGGCTGACGCTGGCCTCCGAAACAGTCCGCTTGAAGATTTGGGGCTTTTGCCACCCTCTTAACTTGGATACGCCGAGACAAAGCAGGGTAGCCAAAGTCGTGGTCTTGATGCCGCCTCCGCACGAACCGGGGCATGCACCGATCACCATCATGATGATAACAAGAAACAGACTTTCGTTGGCCATCTGCTCGATGGGGATGGTGTTGAACCCCGCCGTTCTGGTGGTTACGGATTGGAAGAAGGCCGCCAGCAGCTTTTGGGGCCCCGTCATTTCCGCCAGGGTGTTGTGCCACTCGAAGCCGGCCAGTGCCGACGTGCCTAAGAGAACCAGCAGGGCGGAGGCTGAGATCGCCAAGCGGGAATGCAGGCTCAGGCGGGCCCATCGCCGCCGGTTCCAGGGGAGGTGTGTCTTGACTTCCGCCATCACCAGAAAACCGATGCCCCCGGTGATGATCAGAAAGCAGATGATCCCATTGATGGCCCAGTCGGTTCGATACACGGCCAGACTGTCCGAAAAAAGGGAAAAACCGGCATTGCAGAAGGCGCTGACCGCATGAAACAGTCCCTGTCGAGCAGCCTCGCCTGGGCCGAATTCCGGCAAGAACCGGAAAAACAGGAGCGCGGCCCCCATCCCTTCAATGGCAAGGGTGTATGCCAGCACCTGGCGGACCACGTCGGCTGGGCTCCATTCTCCCGAGTGGGTAAAGGTATCCTGAATCACCATGCGTCCCCCCCTTCTAAGTCGGCGACCGGCCATGAGAAGAAACAGGGTCGAGAGGATCATGATGCCAAGTCCGCCGACTTGAATCTGGGCGAGGACGATCCACTGGCCGACGCGACTCAAGTCCGAAGCGGTATCGACGGTGATCAAGCCCGTGACGCAGCTGGCGGAGGTCGCCGTAAACAACGCATCGACCCAGGACAAACGGCCGTGGGCGGCCGAAACCGGAAGGGACAGCAGAACGGTTCCAACCAGGATGAGAAGCAAAAAGCCGGTTATGGGAATGAGCCCCGGCCGCCGGTCGAAGGCGAGGATTACCCGGTTGGCGATCAGCAGTGATTGATTCTTGTGGGGCGGCATGGGTCGGGTGTTCTACTCGCAGTCTTGGACGTTATTTTCGCATGCCTCTTCCCGGGCCTTTTCGGCAAGTCTTGCCTCCCGGCGCCTCTGGGCCATCCGGTAACGCCGTTTTGCTTCGCCGGAGCGCGGGACGAGGGGGGCGACCGACGTGGGGGCGCCCTCGGCATCCAGGGCGACAAACGTGAGATAGGCCGATGCAATATGGCGGACGTTGCCGGTCATCAGATCCTCGGCCTCGGCCCGGACACCGACTTCCATGGAACTTCGTCCGGTCAGATTTACGCTGGCTCTCAAAATAAGCAGGTTGCCCACAAAGGCGGGATGAATGAAATCCAGGCGGTCAATGGAGGCGGTCACCACATTGCACCGGGCATGTCGAAAGGCGGCGACTCCGGCGGCGCTGTCGATGTGTTTCATGATCACGCCGCCATGGATGTTGCCGACCGGATTGGCGTCCTCCGGTAAAAGGAAATGGGAGAGAATAGCAGTAGCCGATGGCGTGGTCATGACAGCGATACCTCCCTCCAAGGCCCTGGCAGATGACGGGGTTGGCGTGCAAGGGCCGGTCGGATGTTATCGGATATGGCCGACGGTCAACGTCAGGCCGAGGCCTCCATGGAACAGAGCGTGCTGACGGCCCTCCAGATCTAACCGTGTCCCGGGATCGCCGGGTGGCATCAGAATCCCGAACCGCCAGCCTTTGAAATCACTGCGCAGTTTTCGGCCGATTTCCTGATACAGTTGCCGGCTGTCCCTGGGGGTGTCGAGCCGCTTTCCGTATGGCGGATTCAATACCACAAGGCCTTTGCGGGGGGTGAGGCGATCGGGACGCATATCGAAAAAATCCCTTCGCTTGACGGTCACGGCGTCGGCAATGGCGCTGTTCCGAATGGATTCCTTGACCGCACCCACCATGGCCGCCCTGCGATCGGAGGCAAAGATCAGAGGGGCGGCAATGGTGCGAAACCCTTTTTCGGCCTCCCGCTTCAAGTGCTGCCATCTGCCTGGCTGGAAGTTGGGCCACCGGGTAAAGGCGAAATCACGGAACCAGCCGGGGGGAATGCCCTTGGCGATCATGGCCGCCTCAATGGAGAAGGTGCCGGTTCCGCACATGGGGTCGAGCAGCGGATAATCGGGATCGTAGCCAGACAGGGTAAGGATGCCTGCGGCCAGCGTTTCTCTCAACGGGGCTTCTCCTCCTCTGGTCTTTACGCCCCTTTTGTGAAGGTGCTCACCGCTCATATCAAGGGAGAGGGTGAATCGATTGTTGACAGCCCGGACGTACAGAGTGTTCCTGGCCTCGGTATGGATCGCCGAAGACGGCGACCGACCGAGATCGGAAAACCGATCTTCGATGGCTTCCCGAACCCGCTCCGCGACGGCATCCCGATGATACAACCGGGATTTGTGGAGGGTGGCGGTCACATGCAACGGAAGGGTTTCGGAAATGAACAACTCCCAGGGAAACGACCGGATTTTCCGTTTGAACCGTCCAAAGCCGTCTGCGGTGAACCGTCCGATTCTCATCAGTACGCGGCTGGCCGTGGCGCTGCCGAGGTTTACCGCGTAGGCGTCGTGAAGCCTTGCCGTGAAGGTGAGGCCGCCTTCTCGAGGTTCAGGGATGTCGATGCCGGGGAGCAACGTCTTCAGTTCGCTGCGGCAGAGGGGCTCCAAGCCCGGCCCGACGACCGTAAAAAAGGTGTGGGGCTGGGAGATGATATGCTGCTTGATCCGTCGCTCAATCGCGGTTTGGGAAGTCATGGCCTCTCTAGGGAATGACGTGGCTGTCAATCGAAACCCTTCAATCATATGAGAAAGCCCTTGAATGCGCAATACCAAGCCTTTGGGGAAACCGGTGCGTCACCGATTGGTCCCTGCACCGACCGGTCACCCCCTG
>JASFIA010000014.1:0-13483 GCA_050122915.1 Desulfobacterales bacterium
CCGACGCAACTGGCATTGTCGCCGATCAAGTGCATGGCTTCAGCAAGCTTGACGAAGTCGCCGTCCTTGTTCCCCTGGAGCGTGTGGCAGTCGTTGCAGGAAGAGAGGCTGGCGTGATGACAGGAAATGCACGTGTCGCTGTATCCTTCGTGGGCCTTGTGGTCGAAGGGCACGGCGTTCATCCGAAGGGGTTTCGGCGTGCGGGACAGATCGACATCCTTTGCAGCCTTGACGAAAACGGCGTTGGGCTGATTCCTCTCCATCCGCGGCACATTCTCTGCGACCGCAATGGCCAGTTGGGCCTCGGCATCATGGCAGCCGGCGCAGTTGATGGGGCCGGCATCCTTTTTCTTGGCCAGGGTGTCCTGGTGGCAGGACACGCATCCCGTGTGAGCCGCCTCCCTGAAGGAGACCCGGTTCTCCTGGGTCATCTCCTTGTGGCAATACCGGCAGGAGCCTTCTTTGCCCTTGTCGTAGAACAGTTTCTTGGTCTGTTCGTTATAGGCGTGATGACATTGCCCGCAATCTTTGTTGTCGGCTTTGCTGGCTTTCACATGCCGGTAGTGCAAGGATTTATCCAAACCGATGGGCTGCCAGGAGGAGGCAATCCCGGGATCCTTGGCGTGGCACCCACCGCAGGTCACCGGACCGGCCTTGTTTCCGGATGCCTGGATGTCCGTGTGACAGGCGATGCAGTTGTCATGGTAGACGGTCATCACCTCGTCTTTACCGGTGTCCTCGAGGCGCTGGTATTTTTGCGACATGCGGCCCTTGTCGTCCTTCATATGGCAGGCCGAACAATCCTTTCCAGCCTCGGAGGCGGCCTTGGTGTGCTGATCGTGCAGAAACAGTACCGGAGGCCGCTCCAGTCGACCGTACGTCTTCATGGTATCGATGACAACGATATCCGACCGTCGGGTGAGGTCGGTGTCGTTCGGCGGTGCCACCCCGAAGACCCCTGCGCCGATCAACAGGACGGCGGCAGCGGCTGAAATCATCCCTGTCCACTTCAACAACTTGTTTCCTCTCTCCATCTCCAACGTCCTTGTTAGGGTTCAAGATATTCAGAAAGTCGTTTCAGCTTCCTTTGGCCGCATTATCGCTTTCGAGCAGATCCTTGATCGTCGTTTCGTCGAAAATGCCGAAGACAGCCCGGTTGACACGCTCCCACATATTGCCGAAAGCACACTCGGAATCGAACGGGCATTCGCTGTCGTCGGTCACGCATTTGTGGCATGCGTCCCCCTGGGGCACGCCGGTCTGCATAAACCGAATCACGTGGCCCACGGTAATCTCTCCCGGCGGCTTCAATAGATAGTAGCCGCCGGTATACCCCCGTTTTGACTCAATGAATCCGCTGCCTTTGAGTTGCCCGAGAATCACCTCGAGAAACCGCATGGGAATGGACTGGGCCTTGGCAATCTCCGATATTTTAATCGGCCCGGCTCCCATGTGTTTTGCCAATTCGACGATGGCTTTAAGGGCATACTGATTCTTCTGGGTGATAAACATAAGGCTTTCTCGACTAAATTTGTCGGGATATTTCCCGACCTTTTTTGTCAAGAAAGCTCTGCCTTGTCAACCGAAAATTTATTTTTTTTTAAATTCTATTTATTGACAATAAATTTAGTATGTTGTGTTAAAAGAACACTCTCGGTATTAAAGGGGGTCTATTTATTGCCACCGATTTAGAAAACAATTGAGAATATAAAGCAAGAAAAAAGGGGGGGAAATAGACGCCGGTGTCGATGAGTGGCTGGGGCTGAAACAAAACCAGGAGCGACCCTCCGGATGGGGAACCGCTCCTGGTTGACGCGCAATGATGAAAGGAGAGCCTTACCGCTTGGAGAACTGGAAGCGGGCCCTGGCGCCGCGCTGACCATATTTCTTCCGTTCCTTGACCCGGGGATCTCTTTTGACGAAACCGGCTTTTTTAAGTGGCGCCCTGAAATCCGCATTGACCAGAATCAATGCCTTGGTGATCCCGTGGCGCACGGCATTTGCCTGTCCGTTGATGCCGCCGCCCCGCACCCTCACCTTGACGTCGAATTGTCCCGAGGTATTGGTGAGGCGAAAGGGTTCGAGCAGGTTGGTCCTCGATGCTTCAACGGTGAAGTAGTCATCGAGGGGGCGGTCGTTGACGGTTATGGCCCCACTGCCAGGAACAAGCCAGGTTCTGGCAACGGCGCTCTTTCGCTTGCCGGTAGCGTAAAACGTGTTCTCCTGAGTCATCTTTCCCTAAATCCTGTCCTGGCCGCATCGGCGGCACAGTGGGTTATCCGAAGCTGATCACATCCGGCTGCTGAGCGGCATGGGGGTGCTCACCGCCGGTGTAGACCTTGAGTTTTTTGAACAGTTTCCGTCCCAGTCGGTTTTTGGGCAGCATGCCCTTTACGGCGAACCGGATCAAGTCCTCCGGCCGTTTCTCCAGGAGCTTCCTTGCGGTGATGGCTTTGATTCCCCCGACATAGCCGCTGTGGCGGTAGTAGGTCTTCTGGTCCCATTTCCTTCCGGTAAGCTTCACCTTGTCGGCATTGATGACCACTACCCAATCGCCCGTGTCGGCATGGGGAGTGAACAGGGGATTGTGCTTGCCACGAAGCCTGGAGGCAACGGTGGTGGCCAGTCTTCCCAAGACGGCGTTTTCGGCGTCCACCACACACCAGTTGCCGGCATTGTCCGATCGTTTTGCGCTGTAGGTGTATTTCTTCACGGTATTCACTCCCAGTTGGTATACAGAATCAGGGACTATTAATGAAAATATGTTTGCCTGTCAAGTAAAAATGGGGATAATGCATTCGGTAATGAGGCATCAGATGGCAGCCCCGGCGACGAATCACTCAGTGGGGATGGAGGGTGAATGATCGATCCAGTTGAAATTGAAGTCAAATTTTTGGTTGAGAATCCGGTTTCCCTGCGGGGGGAAGTGGCCGCCCTCGGTGCCCTATCCCATGGCCGCGGCCTCGAGATCAATTACCGCTATGACGACCCCGAAGCTTCGCTGGCGCAACGGCGGATGCTCTTGAGGCTGCGCAGGGACCGATCCATCCGGCTGACCGTCAAAACCCCGCCTGCCGCCGAGGATCCTCAGTTCAAGGTGCTCCGGGAGGTAGAGGTTGAGGTGTCCGACTTCGAAACGATGGATCGACTCCTCAACCGATTGGGATTTCAACGGGTTCAAATCTATGAAAAATGGCGGGAGACCTTCCGCCTCGGAGACACCCTGCTATGCATCGACGAGCTGCCATACGGCACTTTCCTTGAAATCGAAGGGTCGAAGCCATCGATCCGGCAGCTGGCTCAGCGGCTTGGCCTCCCCTGGAGTGGCCGCATTCTGGCCAATTACCTTGAGATTTTCGATGCCGTCCGCTCGGCCGTCGGTCTGGTAGCAATGGATCTCACGTTCAGCGCCTTTGAGAACATCCCCCAGTGCCCGGCGGCCGTCATTCGCCGCTTCGAAGCCGACGACGCCCCTCCGGTGTCACAGTCATGAGGGTTCGTCTGCTCACCCTGAACCTCAGGTTCGGCCTTGCCGACGACGGCCCCAATTGCTGGACGCTCCGAAAGGAGGCTCTGAAAGCCCTTCTCGACCGACATCCGGCGGACGTTTACGCCTTCCAGGAGGCCAATGACTTTCAGGGGGATTTCGTCGAAACCCTTCTCCCCGATTTCGACTGCATCGGCCGCCGCCAGCCTGCACCCGACTTCTGGCAGAACAACCTGATCTTTTTCAGCCCCCGTTGGCGGCTGATGGCCCGCGACCATTTTTATCTGAGCCCCACCCCGGACATCCCCAGCCGCCTGCCGGAGAGCCGCTGGCCCCGGCAGTGCACGGTGGGCCGCCTCGCCTCGGCCACCCACCGATTGACCGTGGCGAACACCCATCTGGATTTCAGCTCCCGGGCCCAGAAGGCGGGCATCAAGGTCATTCTCGAGCGCATCAAAGGGATTCCGAGGACTGAACCCCTGGTACTGGCCGGCGATTTCAATTCCGCACCGGGATCTGTCGGCTATCGCCTCCTTACGGCGGGCTCCGACGGGTTCAACAACCCCTTTTCGGCCCCCTATCCGGAGACCTTCCACGGGTTCGGCCGCAGCCGGGGAAAGGGCCATATCGACTGGATACTTTGCCGTGGCCCCCTTGAAACCATTTCCTGCAAAGTGGTCACGGATACCTTTGGCGGCCGCTATCCATCGGACCACCATCCGGTGACGGCAACGTTCAGGCTCGGCGGCACCCGCCGGGAGACCTTGGAATCGGATTAAAGCTCGATGGGAGCCCTGTCCGGCGCTGAAAGGGCTTTGACTTTCGGGGCATCCTTGTTTTCAAGAAACCGGACGTGGGCGTTCAACAGTCCCCCCTCCTGCATCACCAGGGACCCGCACTCGATCCTTCCGGCACATTGTCCGGTGGGAAGAATCACCAATTCGTCCCTGACCCGAAGATCCCCCTCGAATCGACCGCCGATGGTCATGCCGGCAACGGAAACGTCGGCGGCCACTTCGCCCTCCTCGGCGATGGTGACGGTGTCACCCTCCAGTCTCCCGCTGACCGTTCCGCGGACCAGAAGTGAACCACCGAACGAGATGCGTCCCTCGACGGCGAATCCAACGTCGATGATCGAAATATGCTGTGGTTTCGCCACCGCTTCCCTCCTAAGGCTGCAACGGGCTTTTCTCGTCGTTACCGGTTGGATCGCCGGGTGGGGGGTCCGGGGGATTCAATCGTGAAGAGCCGGTGACGGGCAGTGATACCGGCGCCTCGGTGTCGATTCCCAGGGTTTGCAGGGAGCCGGACGGTTGGGGGTCCGATACCGGCGGCGCTGGCGGTGTCGTTATCGCCGCCGGTGCCGGCTCAGGATCCGGTTTTGGGGGCGTCTTCGGAGTCGCCGCTATTTCTTTTTCAGGCAGGGTCAATGCCACTGGAAAGCGCTTCCGGGTCAACAGCTCTCCATTCTCTGCAAAGACAAAGACTTCGGCCTGGGTGACCCGAACCCCGGCGACTTCCACTTCCCGATCCAGATTCACCCTCATGAAACGCCGAATGGAAAACCGCCGCCCACGGTTGCCTTGGGGGCGACCATTCTCGAGCCAGACCCGGGGAATGGCAATCAAGCGGTCGCCGCCGGCGCCATCGGTGCTCAAAACGGCAACGGAACGGCCTTCCGCTTTGGTGGAGCCCGTGTTTTTCAGGGAATAGGCCACCTCGATCCTGGATCGGTCTTTTCGATATCTGGCCTCGAAATTACCGACCTCTACGGCCGGTTTTGGCGGCGGGTCGGGTTCGGCCGCTTCTTTAGGCGCGGGTTCCGGTTCCGGCAGCGGTTTGGATTCGGGCCTTTCTGCCTCCGCCACCGGGGCCGGGTTCTCCTCGAGGGGTGCGGCGGCAGATAGGGATTCCTCGGCAGGCTTGACGGTCGTCGATTCGGCAATAACGACCCTGGCCATCAGAAGCTCTTTATCCATGGTGGCCTTCTCCAGACTGTTCTGAAGGTCTGCCACCTCTGCCCTCAAGCGATCGTTTTCCCCGTGAATGCGCAGATAAAAAAAGGCCATGACCCCGCACAGCAGCAAGGACAGAACGATCAGCCAGATCATCACCGTCATCCGACGCCCGAAGTTGCTGACGGTCCGCACCTTGCCCCGGCTGTCCACCAAAAGAACCGTCGAGTGGGGGTCTTTTCCACTATGAGGGTTGGAGGATCGGCGCTTTACCATTGGCGTGTCTCCTGGTTTTTCCACGGACGATCACCGCACCTAAGGGGCGGACCCTCCGGATTGACGACAGCGGACGCACACCGGATCGCCCAAGGCGGCGCCGCTGAGATCGGCAGCGCTGGCACCGTTGACAGCCAGTTCGATCATTCCGCGACTGCCCACAACGGCGACCCATTCCCCTGAGGCAACGCTCCCGTATGTCTTCGAGATACCCCTAATTTCACGGCGGCCGTCACCGATCGACACCACCGCATACCGACAAGGGTCCCCAGCAGGGGTGGAAACCATCCGCCAGGGGATGTTGGTGATCAGATTTCCAAATCGGTCGATGCCGGTTACCTCGCCCATGATGAGGCCGTCGGCCGTCTCGACGGGGGCCGGCAGTCGGATCCGAACCAGGTCGCGGCAGTCGCTTTCGGGCCCCAAGCGATCAGCCTCCCCCCCGCCGGCAAGAAACGAGGCTACCGGCGAAAACCGATCGCGGCCATGGAAGGTGTGGAAGGCAGCCCCCGGCAGAAAGAGATCCGTTCGTGTGATGCGCCGGACACACCGGGGCGGATGGTGACCCAACACCGCTGTCAGAACCCCGTTGTCGGGCGCGAGGAACCGGTGCCCCCCTACCTGGGCAAAAATAATGTCTCTCGGGGTGCCGACCCCCGGATCAACGACCACAACGTGAATCGACCCCTCCGGGAAATAGCCATAAGCGGCCTCGAGCATCAGAGCGGCGCCCTGAATATCCTGGGGAGCGATGCTGTGGGAGATGTCGACGATGAGGGCGCCGGGGCAACGGCTGAGGATGACGCCCTTCATGACGCCGGCGTATTCATCCCGCATGCCGAAATCCGTGAGCAGGGTGACGACCGCTGCCATACCGTCCCTTTCCCCTGGATCAGAACATTTGCTTCTGAATGGGGTACCCCAAATGGCGGAAAGCTGCCTCCGATGCCTTTCTCCCGGATGAGGTGCGCATCAAGAGCCCGATTTTGAGCAGATAGGGTTCCACCACATCCACCAGGGTGTCGGATTCTTCCTGAAGGGTGGCGGCAATGGCCTCGATGCCCACCGGACCGCCGCGATAGAATTCGATAATGGTTCCAAGGTACCGGCGGTCGAGCTTCGTCAGCCCCATGTCGTCGACGCCTTCCAGGGTCAGAGCCGCCTCCACCGTCTCCCGATTGATCGCTCCGTCCCCGCGGACCTGGGCATAGTCCCGAACGCGTTTCAACAAACGATTCACGATGCGCGGTGTTCCCCGGGAGCGCCTGGCCAGATCGGCGGCGCCGACACTGTCGACGGGCACCTCCAGAATCGACGCCGACCGGCGGGTAATGCGCACCAGGTCGTCGTCACTGTAGAAATCCAGGCTGCGGAAGATGCCGAACCGATCCCTCAAGGGTGCCGATAGAAGGCCGACACGGGTCGTGGCCCCCACCAGGCAGAACCGCTTGAGACGATACCGGTGGCTTCGGGCGTGAATCCCTTTGTCGAAAACGAAGTCGATGGCAAAATCTTCCATTGCTGGGTAAAGAAACTCCTCCACCGTCTTGGGAATGCGGTGGATCTCATCCACAAATAAGATGTCGCCCTCTTCGAGATGGGTCAACATGCCCACCAGATCGCCGCCTTTCTCGAGGGCCGGCCCCGAGGTGACGGTCAAGTTTCCCCCTGTCTCGTTGGCGATAATGTGGGCCAGCGTGGTCTTCCCGAGACCCGGAGGTCCGTGGAAAAGCACGTGATCCATCGGCTCTTCCCTCATCCGGGCGGCTTCGATGGCGATCGTCAATGCCTCGACGATCCGCTCCTGACCGACATAGTCCTTCAGCCGCTCGGGCCTGAGGGACAACAGATCGGCGTCCAGATCCGCCGGTGTGCTGCCGGCCGCCAAAATCCCCTTTGGATCGGAAGAATAGGTGAACACATCGTCGTTCATGGGTTCTCTTCACCCCGGTAGATTTCGTCAAAAAGCGCTTCCGGAGAAGAAATGCCGCTGTTTCTGGCCATGGCCTCCCTGACCATCCGCTTGGCGTCCGCCCCCGAGTGTCCGAGCTGCCGTGTCAACACCTCGATCACCTGCTGAGCGACATCGCCGACAGCCCCTGCCGGTCGCTGATCATCGGCCTTTCGGATCAGGGCGAATTTTTCCACTTTACCGGCAAGGGAGGCCACAATTTTCTGAGCGGTCCGGTTTCCGATCCCCTTAAGCTGGCGAAGCACGGCAAGGTCAGCGTTCTCGATGGCCCGGGCGATATCCCGTATGGGGATGGTGAGGGCTTTGGCCGCTTTGATGGGGCCAATGTCCTCGACGGTCAGAAAATACTGAAAAAAGTCTTTCTCGGCCTCCAGGTTGAATCCAATCAGAACGGGGCGGGGCTGACGCTCCGTTTGCTGGAAGTAGATATGAAGCGCAACCGCCTCACCGATGTTCTTTCCATGAAACGTATCCGCCACAATAGATGGGAGTAGAATCTCATAGCCGATCTGCCCCGCGAGCACCAGGATCCGATCACCGTCATTTTTGAGCAGTTTGCCTTCGATGTAGCCGATCAACTGGCGCCCTCGCTTTCGCTGTCGGCGCAACCGGCCTGAACCCCGGTGAGGCCTCCGGATCGACCGATCAGCTGCCCGTAACGGTAAAGCCCGATCAGGGCAAGGCCCAATGCGTCTGAAGCATGATAGGGCCGGATGGGCTTTTCCGCCCCCAACTGATTCCGAACGGCTTTTTCAAGTTGCATCTTAGAGGCGTTGCCGTTGCCGGTCAATACGTGCTTGGCCTCCCGGACCGGTATCTCGGCCATGGGCACCTTCGCATGACTGCCGGCCAGCAGGAGGACGCCGGTCACCTTGCCCAGGAGAATACCGGACTTGGGGTAGGCATCCAGAGAAAAAACATCCTCCACCACCATAAGATCCGGGTGCTCCCGGTCGAGGACCTCCATGAGCTTGGAATAGATGGTTCTCAGTCGGTCCGGGACCGGCGCCTCCGGGAAGGTTGAAATCCTGCCGTAGGCAAAATGGTCCACACGGCATCCGTCACCGCTGACGATGCCGATGCCGGTCTCCGCCAGTCCGGGATCGATGCCGACAATCCGAACCACGCCCCTCATCGGTGGGTTCCCCGGCTACCGCCGGCAGCAGACACAACCGGCGGAGTCGGAAAGGAGTGTCGACTGGCAGTGATGGGCATCGGTCCGTTTCCTTTGAGCAACCCGGGCATAGGCCCAGACCCCCTCGCCACCTAAAGCTGCTTGATTTTTTCAGCAGCGACAGCGGCTTCGCTGGAATTCGGATATTTACCGATCAGTTCCTGCAGAATCAGCTTGGCATTGGCCTTGTCGCCCAGGTCGGAGAAGGCCATGGCCTGTTTCAACAAGGATGCCGGCACTTTATTGCCCTTGGGGTAGGTTTCGATGACCTTCTGGTACTCCAGGATGGCCTTTTCGAGCCACTGCTCCCGGTAGTAGGTTTCGGCGATCCAGAACTGGGCGTTGTCAGCCTGGGCCGATTTGGGAAACTTTTTAAGGTAGTCGGTGAAGGTCTGCCGGGATTCGGCGAACTTTCCCTCGTCAAAATACTTCAATCCAGTGGTGTAGAGGCCCTCGGCCTCGCTGACGGGCTTGGCCGCCGGTGCGGGCGCAGGTGACGGCACTGCCGGCCGGGACTTGTCGGTGATATTGAGGTACGCCTCGAGTGCCGCCAGACGCTCGTCCAAGCGGGCAATGGTCTCTTCGACGGCAGCAACCTGTCGGTTTAATTGATAGTCCGTCGTCTCCACCTTTCCTCTGATTTCCTGAATCTGTTCGGTCATCCGGCCCATGGAGGCACGAATGTCCGCACTCTGGGTGCGCAGGTTCTCCTCGCTTTTGGTCTTGTTTTCCAGCCCGGAGTCCAAACGGGAAAGGATATCGTTCATATCCGATAGCTGGCGTTCCAATCGAAGGGTCCGGTTGTCCAGGGTGACCACATCCTGCTGGAGCGCGCACCCCGCGACCCAAACCCATGCCAAGCAGCAAAGCATCAAAATGGGTTTCATGTTCATGTCCCCTTTTGGCGACGGATCCCGGTATCGACGGCGATCCGGTTGGGCTTCGCGTAACGGCCGTTGAGATAACCGGCGGCGTAAAAAAAAGATGCCCGCCTTTGAGGCGGGCATTGCGTTTACAATGGGTTACCGGCAATCGGAACCAAGAGGTATCCCCCCGCTTCGGGGCGATGCCGTGCTTAGTTGATACCGAACTGGGCCCGCCGGTTCTTTGCCCATGCTTCTTCCGTGTGACCGGTGTCCACCGGTCGCTCTTCCCCATAGCTGATCGCGGTCATCCGGTTGGAGGCGATACCGAGGTCAACCAGGTATGACCTGACGCTTTCAGCGCGTCGTTCGCCAAGGGCAAGATTGTATTCGTTGGTTCCCCTCTCGTCGCAGTGGCCCTCAACGGTGACCGCAACAGTCGGGTTGTCCCGCAGGAATTCGGCTTTCCGGCGCAGAACATCCTGAGCAACGGGGCTCAGCGTCGCGCTGTCGAAGTCGAAGTAGACATGCTCGCGCAAAAACTGGTTTCGGGATTGTTCCCGGGCCCGCTGCTCAGCGGCGAGTCGGGCCTCTTCCATGGCCCGTTTTTGGGCCTCGGCATCGGCGTCGGTGTCGGTTTGGGGGGGCGCCGTCTTCATGGCCGTATCGCTGTCGGCTGCCGTTTTTTTGGAGCAGGACACCGACAACAGCAATCCCGGAACCATCAGAATCAGCGCAAGACAAATCCATATTTTCCTATGCATTTTTCCTCCTTTCAAAAGCCGGGCTATTGAGTGCCGTATTAAAATGCAGCGAAATTGGGTGACCACTTGGGATTGGATTGCTCACCGGGCAAAGCGAGCAATCGCCGCTGGTCCGTTCCGAAGCTTGTCATGACATAGATTCTGGACGGGCCTTCTCGGGTCGAACTGAATGCAATCAAACTGCCGTCCGGTGACCAGGACGGCGATTCATTGTTGCCGGTATTTTGTGTCAGCTGAAGCAAGCCGTCGCCATCGACATCGATAATCACAATGTTGTTGAGCCCATTGTCCATCGCCGTGTAGGCAATTTTGTCTCCGGAAGGCGACCAACTGGGCTGGGTGTTGTACCGCCCTTCAAACGTCAGTCGGGAAACCGCCCCGGACGACACATCCTTGATATAGACCTGGGGATTTCCCGATCGACTGGAGACAAACGCCATTTTCTTGCCGTCAGGCGACCACGTTGGGGAAACATCACTCCCCCAACTTTTGGTTAACCTTTTAATGATTTTCCCTTTTCCCGTCAACAAGTAAATTTCCTGATCTCCAGAAAAGGAAAGGGTTGCGGCCAATCTCATGTCTTCCAAAGAAGAAGAAGTCGACGCCGTGGGCAACCATGCCGGGGTGATGTTCAGGCCCTTGTTTTTGACGGCATACCCCTGCTTGAGTTTTCGGTGCTTGATATAAATGTAGGGACGGTCGCTTCCGTAGGCCGTGTAGGCCAGCCAGTTGCCGTCCGGGGACCACGCCGGCGACAGGGTAATGTTTCCGGTCCTGGTGAATTGTTTTGGGTTTCTGCCGTCGAACTCGCTGACATAGATTTCCTTGTTGCCCGAACCGGTGGACACAAAGGCAATCTCGCTGTTGAAGAATCCGTAGCTTCCCGTTAGGAAAAAAACCACTTCGCCGCAGAATTTGCGGACCATCCGCCGGTAGTCCTTGATGTTGCCCCTGTATCGCTTCCCGGTGGCATATTTGCCGGCCACCGTATCGTATAGCCGGAACTCCATCTCCACCGTCTCCCCGGACACGCTCAGTCCCCCCGTGATCAGCAGTTCGGTGCCGATGACCGACCAGTTCCGGTAGGTGATGCTTTTCGGATCGATGCCGGTTTCCTTCGGATTTTCCAGGAAAGCTCCCCGATCGACCAGGGAAAAGTAGCCGGTGAAGAGGAGGGATTCCTCCATGACCTCGAGGGCATCGACCGTCATGGAGGCGGTGGCTTCTCCGGGGGCCTGGGGCTGAAAATCCGGAATGGCCAGAGGCACCTTTCGAAGAAACGGGTTGATCTCGATAAATTTGACGTCGGCCGCCGTCGCAGCCCCAGCCAGACAGCAGAAAGCCGTTATCAGGGACAATATACGCACGGTCCGAATCCCTATCATGGATCACATTCCTTTTTCACTGGTTTCGTGTCGATCGGTCGACCGGAGACGGGGCCGGTCTTGACCGGTGGGCCGTCGACACCTCGAATGGTCAACGGATTCCCGACGGTGTAAACGTGAGGCCCACTTCCAGATACCGCCGTCGGATCCCCCTTGGAAAAGGCGCCAGGGGTGTTGACTTGAGGATGGCCTTACGGGCGGAATCATCGAGGTGACGATTGCCGGATTTTTTGTGGAATTCGATGTCGGTGATCTGCCCATCGGGCAAAACTTTGAAAATGACCTGAGCCTTGAGGTTTTTGCTGGCCCCGACCAGCTGCTGAGGAAAGGCCCAGTTGCGCTGGACGGTGACCGCAATATCGGCATGGTAGATGTCGATCAGCGTCGCCCCCCCCGGCCCGCCGCCGGATCCCCCGCCGCCGCCGGCCTCATCGGCAGCGACACGGTTTTTTAAGGCCGCGATGGCACTGGTCACCGACGATGAGCGTTCAGCTGGCTTGGGCGCCGGTTTCGGTTCGGGAACCGCCGTTTTCACAGGCGCCTCCTTGACCTTAAGTTTTTTGTCGGTTTTGGTCTTCTTTTTTAAGGATGTCTTTACCGGTGGGGGCGGTTTTTCGGTGGCAATGGACACCTCCGGCTCCGGCGCGGGCTCGGGTTCGGGGATCGAGACCGCCTCCTGCACCACGGGCTCCGGAGCGGGTTCCGGCTCGGGAGCCGGGGGGGGCTCTGGGACCGGGGTCGGCTCGGGGGCGGCAACCGGCCCACCGCCGCCGGGTCCAGGCTGGGAAACGAGGCTCACCATGATACTGCTGCCGGCCAGGTCGCGGTCGCTGCCAAACCCCGGCATGGACGCCAGGGTTAAAAAGACGATTCCGTGGAGAAGCGCCGACACACCGAACATGACCATGGTGATTCGGAGTTCCTCGTCTGTCCCGAAAATAGCGCCGGGGGTATGCCGTCTTCCCAAACTCATTTTCCGCCGTCTTTTTCCCCGCTGCCCGCTTCGTCTTCATCACCCGGGAGGGTAACCATCCCAAGCTGTTCCACGCCGGCGTCCTTGATCTCCGCCATTACCCTGACAACCACGCCGTAGGGGATGGTTTTGTCCGCCTTGAGATAAACGGCCGGATCCTTCTGACCCTGGAGCACCTTCTCCAGTTTGGGGGTCAGGCCGCCGCTGACCACCTGCAAATCGTTGATGAATATCTTGCCGTCTGCATCTAAGGTTACGATGAGATTTTCCTGCTCGGAATCAAGGGGTTTGGCCGTGACCTCGGGAAGGTCCACGTTGACCCCCTGCACCATCATGGGCGCCGTCACCATGAATATGATCAGAAGCACCAGCATGACATCCACAAAGGGGGTCACGTTGATGTCGGACATGAAGCTGTCGCCATGGCCGCCGATCATCATCTTCCACCTCCGCTTCGCGAAAGGATGTCCCGTTCCACTATATTGAGAAAATCGGCCGAAAAGCTCTGGAGCTCAGTGTCCAGGGTTCGAATTTTACCCATGAAGAAATTGAATGCAATGACCGCTGGTATGGCGGCGGCCAGCCCCGCGGCGGTAGCCACGAGGGCTTCGGAGATGCCAGGCGCCACAACGGC
>JASFIA010000015.1:0-13222 GCA_050122915.1 Desulfobacterales bacterium
AGAACCGGGAACAGGGGCTGCGGGCCCAACGACTGGCAGCGATAGGCTGCCTCAACACCTTGGGCGTGGAGGACCTGGAACCGAAACGCCTGGCGCGACGCATTGAGGAGACCTTCGAGCGGGCGCCGTCGCCGGATACGGTCAATCTTGACGGTGCGGTGAGGACCGCGGAGTGGCTGGAAGGCCTGATGGCGTCTGAAGGGAGCCCGGGATGAATCGAACGGCGCTCCTCTGGAAGGACCCGCCTCCTGACTGGCGCCGGCGGCTTGACGCATGCGTCACCGATGCGGCCGCCGCCATGTCCGGCACAACCCGGGTGTATTTCCGGGCGGACGATGTGGCCGTGCCGGGCCGACGTTTGGCGTCTCTGATGGACCTATTTATCCGGCACGGCACGCCGCTTGCCATGGCAGTGGTGCCGGCCTGGCTGACTCGGCCGCGATGGGAGACGATAGCAGCCATTGGTCGCCCGTCTCGACACCTGTGGTGCTGGCACCAGCACGGTTGGCGGCACCACAACCATGAACCGGAGGGTAAAAAACAGGAATTTGGGCCATCCCGCCTTGTCGGCGATCTGCGGCGGGATGTGGACCGAGGCCGCCGACGGCTGCAATCGATCATGGGCAGTGACTTCTTCCCGGTGTTCACGCCCCCCTGGAATCGGTGCTCGGACCTCACTCTGGACTATCTTGAGCGAAGCGGATACCGAGCCGTCTCCCGCAGCAGGCACAGCCTTCCCCCAGCACCTCGCGGGATTCCGGACTTGTTCATGGGTGTCGACCTTCACACCCGGCGGGATCCCACCCCCCAGGCAGGGTGGCAGCGCTTACTGGCGGAACTTTTCGAAAATCTGACGCAACCCAGCTGCGGCATCATGATTCATCATCGGCTCATGAATTCGGCGGCGTTTGAATGCCTTGATCAGTTGTTGGCCCTGATTCATCGCCATGGCCGCATGGAAAAAAGGAGCTTCCCAAGCCTATGTCCCCGCTGACCAACCCTGTGGTGATCACCTCGATTTTCCCGCCAGGGGAGGCGGTGCGTCGGTTTGCCGCCCTGACAGGCTGGCGGCTTGTGGTGGTGGGTGACAAGCGGTCGCCAGCCGGTTGGACGCATCCCGGGGTGGAGTTTCTGTCGGTGTCCCGTCAGCGTCGACTTGCCTTCAAGACCGCCGGCGCCCTGCCGTGGAACCATTACGCCCGCAAAATGCTCGGCTACCTGTGGGCTGCGAAGGAAGGCGCCGACCTTATCGGGGAAAGCGACGACGATAACCTGCCGGCACCCGGATGGGCGTTTCCCGATTTCGAGGGCCGGTTCCAAGAGGTGCCGGCAGACCGGGGCTTCATCAATATCTACTCCCTTTTCACGGATCAAGCCATCTGGCCCCGCGGATTGCCACTGTCCTGCATCCGGAGCCCGGAGGCGGTGGTCGCCGCCGAGGAGCTGGCCACCGTCCGCTGCCGCATCGGGGTTTGGCAGGCCCTGGTTGACGGGGACCCCGACGTGGATGCCATCTACAGACTCACCGCCAACACGCCGTGCCGGTTTGCCCGACGTCCTCCGGTGGTGCTGGGGACCGGCACCCTGTCGCCGTTTAACTCCCAGAATACCGCATTCAGCAGAAAAATGCTTCCGCTCATGTACCTGCCGGCATATGTGAACTTCCGGGTAACGGACATCCTGCGCAGCTATGTGGCCCAGCCCATCATGTGGTCGGCAGGCTACCGGTTGGGGTTTTCAGAACCCAGCGTCCTTCAGGCCCGCAATGCCCACGACCTGATGGCGGATTTCCGCTCCGAGCTGCCGATCTACCTGGAGGCCGAAGAAATGATGGCCTGCATCCTGGAAGCGGTGCGGGATGGGGATTCCCTGAGCGACAACCTATACGGCGTTTACCGGGGATTGGGGAAAATTCATGCAGTCAAGGACGATGAGCTGAGGCTTGTTGACGCGTGGCTGGAAGACGTGGACGGGTTGTCTCGAGGATAAACCGGGGGCGCCCAGCAGGCCTCACCCCCCTGATAGCCAACCTCCTCAGAGCATATCCGGTGGAATTCATGAAGAAATTCATCTACCTCATTCAGTCGGCCGACCGCATGCCCTACCCCGAGCTGCCCGGGCCCGACTGCGATGTTCTGCTGCTTACCTGGGATCAGCCAGCAGATCATGAGGGAAGTGTCTTCCTGCCGGGCAGCAGCTGGTGCGAAGGCCGGAACCGGCTGCTTCGGGAAGCCCTGGAGCGAAGAGATGCCTCCGGCATGGACTATCTCTACTACATCTTTTTGGACGACGACTGCGAGGTTGTCGAAGACGTCTCCCTGGCCCGGCGCCTGAACATCCCTCTCACCGGCAACCCCTTTCGCACCTTCGAGGCGTTTCTCATCGACTGGGAACCGGCCATCGGCTACACCCGCTACGACTGGCAGCACGTGGAGCCAGACAAGCCCGTCAATCTCGGTTATAACTTCGACGCCCTCTTCAATGCCTACCACCGGGAGTCCATCTCTTTTCTGCTGCCCTATTACACGGGCTTCGACGCCGAATCCTGGCTTTACTCCCAGCACATCATCAACCACCTTGCGGCCATCCTCTACAACCCATACCGGCTGCAATACAATGTGATCCGGACGGTCAACCAACGGCGAAAAGGATACCGCCAGCGGAAAAAATACTGGCAGATCCCCACCACCTTTCTTCGGACGGCCATCAAATCGACCCTGGCCGATGCCATGCGAACCGATCGCCCCAATGCCCCCGAACCGATCCCGGGCGTCCCCCGAAGGAAGGACAGAAGCTATCGACTCGATCGGTCCTTCATCCAAACCCATTTTCGATCCGACCACCCCTTGATCCGCCACCGTTCCCTGCCCCCCCCACCCGCTCCTCAAGTCAGGCGCAAGCGGATGCCGCAAAAGACGGCCGTCTGCATGGCGGGTCGGTGCCGGGGACTGGAGCGCACCATCGACAACCTGGTGCACAACCTGCTGACCCCCATCGGCGACTACGATCTTTTTCTCCACACGCCGGAAGACGAATACAGTCATCTGGCGGCGTTGCTGAAACCCGATTCCCTCCTCGTGGAGGAAGACCAGCCCCTCGAGGAGGGGCGGCTGGCCCATGGGATCAACTGCCTCTTGAAAACCGGCGTCCAAGCCTACCTTCAGCAGCTCCACGGACTCAAACGATGCAACGGCCTTCGGCTGGCCCATGAAGCGGCCACCGGCACCCGATACGATTGGGTGATCCGTTGCCGTCCGGATTTGATGTTCGAAAGCCCCATCCCCGATTTGAGCCGTCTCGATCCGGGGACCGTCCATGTCCCCGACTTCCATCAGTTCGAAGGGGTGAACGACCGCTTTGCCGTTGGCAACCCTAAAAATATGACTATCTATATGTCCAAGTGCGATGATTTTCATTCCTATGTGGAGGAATGGATCAACAGCAGCCCAAACGCCCCGCTGGTCACGGCTGAAATGTTTACGGCGGGCCAGCTAAGATGCTATGGTGTCAGGACCCGACTGATCCCCATCAGGTTCAATCGCGTCAGGGATCACACAATCAAGCAAGATACCGGCAGGCGATAAGCCGACGACAGCCGGGAGTTCCGAACTCCTCGCCCCGGCGCGGGAAATGGCAAATGACGTCTTCTGGAAACGCCTCGCCCTCCGATTCAGGAGTTGCCAAGAAACGGCCCGCCATCAGCCGTCAGGTCGTCCTGCCCTTTCGGAAATCGGTTCAAATCGCCTTCAACAATATCAAGGTGCGCTTCTTCCGCTCGTTGATCACCACCTTGAGCCTGGTTCTCGCCGTCGCCTTTTTCGGCTTCGTCAACGTATCCATCGATGTGGCCAACGGTCTGCTTCACTCCGACCATCCCCAGGCCAGAGAATTGTTGAACGCCGCCGGATTCGACGTCGGAGAAGACGACGGTAACTCCGCAGACAGCAGCTCCAAACAGCGATGGCTCGTCATCCTCTCGCTTCTGGTCTGCACGGTGGGCATTGTCAATGCTCAGTTGATGGCGGTCACTGAGCGTTTCCGGGAAATCGGCACCATGAAGTGCCTGGGCGCCCTTGACCGGTTCATCTTAAGGCTTTTTTTGCTCGAGGCGGTTATGCAGGGATTGGCCGGAGCGATCATCGGGGCGCTGATGGGCTCCGCCGTCGCCATCGGGGTCGGCGTCATCCGATTCGGACTGATAGCCCTGGAGGCGCTTCCCGTTGCGGGCATCCTGTCCTCTATTGGCATTGCCTCGGCCATCGGCTGTCTGTTGAGCCTGATCGGTGTGTTCTACCCGGCGCTGGTCGCCGCCCGGATGCAGCCCGTCGAGGCCATGCGGGCAGAGCACTGAGTCGCTGTTTTTGCATCCACCACCAACCGCCGTCATCTTTGCCCCGGGAGATTCCTGGATGACCGACATCAAACATATCGTCAGAGTGTCCAACGTTACCAAGACCTTCCAGTTGGGCAAGATCGCCGTTCACGCCCTCAAGGGCATCGATCTTGAAATCGAAACCGGGCACTATGTCTCGATCATGGGGCCATCAGGTTCCGGGAAGAGCACACTGTTCAATATGATCGGAGGATTGGACAAGCCCAGTACCGGAAAGGTGTTCATCGACGAGGTGGAAATCGGTCAACTTGACGCCTACGAACTGGCGTGGCTCCGCTGCCGGAAGATCGGCTATATCTTCCAGACCTTCAATCTCATTCAGGTCATGACGGCACTGGAAAACGTGACCTTGCCCATGACGTTTGCCGGCGTCGACGGCGACGACGCAACGGAAAAAGCCCTGGAGCTGCTCGATCTCGTCGGTCTGGGCACACGCTTTCAGCACAAACCCTTTGAACTGTCCGGCGGTCAGCAACAGCGGGTGGCCATTGCCAGGGCCCTCGCCAACGATCCGGCCATTATTCTCGCGGATGAACCCACGGGAAACCTCGATCTTTCCACCGGAGAAGAGATCATTTCTCTACTGAAAAATCTGTCCATCGAAAGAGATGTCACCGTGATTTCAGCCACCCATGACATCAAGATGCTCAATGTGTCAGACCAGGTCATATGGATACGGGACGGAAGAATCGACTCCATTGAATCCCGTGACGAGCTGTCCATATCGGTAGGCACCATCGGTGCCAAGGAACACTAATCCCTGATGACGCAAACGACTGCGGATATCGTGGCGAAACCCCCAAATGCCTCTTCAATCGGCACGGCGGTTCTGTTCGCACTGCTATGGGGGCTTTTGGTCAGTGCTCTCCCTGCCCACGGGCAGGTCCAGGCTTTGGACCCAAAGGCGGTGGAAGCCCGTCTGCGCGCATCCATTTCCACCCTGTCCTCGCTGGAGGACCGCAGCCCGGGTACCCCCGGTCACCGGGAAGCGGCCGCCTTCGTCGAACAGTCACTCTCCGGTACGGGCATCGAAGCCGTCGATCGGTTCTCTTTTCCATTGGCCATTCGCCGCCACGTCGAGAGCCGTATCGACATCCCCGGCAAGGGGAGCATCCCCCTGAGGCCTTTTTTCGGCAATGCCATCTCGCCGGGCGCGGTCTCTCCGGAAGGCCTGTCCGGGCCGGTCATCTACGTCGGAGACGGCCGCTCCGAGCGTTTCGACGGTCTCCCGGTTGCCGGCGCCGTCGTGCTGATGGACATGGACTCCGGAAAAAACTGGACCCTCGCCGCAAACCTGGGAGCCGCCGCCGTCGTCTACATCGGTCGCGCCAGACTGGAAAAATCCTGGTTCATCGAAAAACGGGAGCTCACCCCGATTGGGATGCCGAGGCTTTGGGTGGCCGAAGACACGCTGCAGAAGGTGATTCCCGTTCCGGAACGGGGAGTATCGACACTGGTGGCAGAGGAGGCCACCCTGTTTTCTTCCATTTTCTGGGATGAGACAGACGTCGACAATATATACGCATGGATACCCGGAACCGACGAGGCCCTTGCCTCTGAGATACTTCTCATCGAAGCCTTTTACGACACCGACGCCTACGTCTCCGGTGCCTCACCCGGTGGGGACGAAGCATCCGGGATCGCGGTGCTGATCGAACTTGCCGGTTATCTGAAGGCATCGCCGCCGGGCAGATCCATCCTCCTTGTCGCCACCGGCGCCCACAGCCAGGGGCTGGCCGGGATGCGGGAAACCATCTGGAGCCTGAAAGCCCGCTCCAAGGATCTCAAAATTGCCGAACGGCGGTTGAAATCGCAACTGTCCCAATTCAGGCGGGTGGCAACCGCCCTGAACGAGGAGGTTCTCTTATCGGCTTCCCCCGATTCAGTGCTCACGGCGGCTTTGGCAAATGAGATCAAATCAGAGGTCGACAGCGTATCGAGGCGGCTGATTCAGCTCCGGATGGCGGACGTCTCAGACGGCGGGCAAATGGCTGCACTGGCCGCCGAACGGCGGATCCTGAGGGCCCTCGGGTGGAAAACGGATTATTCGACCGCCACCCCCGAGGAGAAAGCGTTGCTCCGCCGCCTGATCCCCCCGGCCGTCGAGCGGCATCGACGGATGGCGGAGGATGCGGAGGCCCAGATAGCCCGACTGAAAGCGTCTCAGCGATTCCGCCAACGGGCCCGCGAAGGTGAAATCGTCGCTGCCATTTCTCTCCACCTTTCCAGTCACGGAAGTGGCATAGGCGCTTTCAACCAGGGCTGGCTCCATGACCTGAAGAGTACCATCAATCGGACCCCGGCCTATGCCAAATTGACGGCAACCCTCGATGAGGCTGCCCTCCGCACAGAGACCACTCTGGGAGTCTCCGGGCTTTACCAGGACACGCTTCGACCCAGTCGGCTGCGCTCATGGGACAGCTATCTTCCGGACAATCCCGAACTGGGTGGGGAAATCAGCGCCCTGTCGGGGCTTCACGGGCTCACCTTGGCCACTATCCAGGACAACCGCCCTTTCTGGAACACTCCCTACGATCTTCCGGATACGGTCGATTTTACCCGCATCGCCGCCCAGAGCCGATTGATCTGTGGTCTGATCGGTGAACTCTCCGTCGCCCCAAACATCCACGGCGGAGAATATCCCCGGGATGGCCTGTCTGCCGTCACAGGCCGCGCCAGCTTCCTTCGGCAGGGGGAGCTCTTCGCGGATCAACCCGCCCCGGGAACCGTCGTCATGGCCTTCCAGGGGCGGGCCATCCATTATGCGATGGTGGATCAAATGGGCCGCTTTCAGTTCCGGAGCGTCACCGATAAAAAACACCAGTTGCACAAGGTCATCCTCGAGGCCTATCGCTTCGATCCCGACAATGGCCGCACCCTGTGGGCCATCGACAAAAAACAGACCGGCAAATCCGGCTATCGGGTCAAGATGCAGCGGACGAATATGGAAACCCAGCTCGTCATGTTCCCCTGCAAGGCCTCGACCCTGTTCAATTTGCTGGAACCTCGAAACTTCCGTTACATGACCCAGATCGATTTGATCGACGCAAGGCTCGAAGCCTCCCCCCTGAGATACTGGTGGAGCCGGATCGACACCCGAGAATCCACCCTAACCACCCTGTTTCTTGAACCGGGGACCCGCTTCAAGCTCACCCTTTCGGATTCCATTCTCAGGAAGAAATTGATTCTCACCTCGGCCACCGAACGCCGTCCGGAAGGCATCGGCTACCGGGTTGACGACTGGACGGTGCTCACCCAAACGGAACTGAGGACCGCCAGGGATATGTGGGCGCTGCTCGGCCCCCGGATCAGAAGCTTAGAAAGCCATGGGATTTACGACGAACGGCTTGCCAGGCTCCAGGAGGAGGGAACGGCCGCTCTTGAAGGCGCCAGAAGCGCCTTGGAAGAACGCCGCTACAGCGACCTGCTAGCTTTGGCATCACGGTCCTGGGCCCTGGCAAGCCGGGTCTACGATCAGGTGGAAAAGACCCAGAAAGACGTTCTCTTCGGGGTCCTCTTCTACATCGCCCTTTTTGTTCCCTTCGCCTATTGTGCCGAACGCCTCCTCTTCTCGTTTCGCAACATCCACAAGCGCATCGTCGCCTTCCTGGTCATTTTGCTTCTCCTCATCGCCGTCATCTACCAGGTGCATCCGGCCTTCGAGCTTGCCTACAGTCCGACCGTCGTCATCCTGGCCTTCTTCATCATGGGGCTCTCTCTGATCGTCACCCTGATCATCTTTTTCCGTTTTGAAGGAGAGATGGTGCTACTTCAGCGGAGAGCCGCCCAAAAGAGCTCCGAGGAGATCAGCCGTTGGAAAGCGTTTGTCGCCGCCTTCTTCCTCGGCGTTTCCAACCTGAGGCGCCGACGCGTCAGAACCTTTTTGACCTGCATGACCCTGATCATACTGACCTTCACCATCATGAGCTTCACTTCCGTCAAATCCAGCCAGCATCAGACAAGGGTCCGGTTCCAGACGACCGCTCCCTATCGGGGCCTGCTGCTGAAAACACCCAATTGGAACGATTTGCCAAGGGAGGCAAGCGGACTGATCTCCCGTGGTCTCTCCGGGGTGGAGCAGGTGGTTCCCCGTGTCTGGCTGGAGACCCCCGAGCGAACCAGTGCCCCCCAGATTTCCCTGCGCCACGGGGAAAATATTTTTGAGGCCAAGGGGCTGGTCGGCCTGTCGGTGACCGACATCAGGCGCAGCGGACTGACGAGCCTTCTGGTGTCCGGCCGCTGGTTCGAGGAAGACGAATACGGCGTCGCCGTGATATCGGACCGGGCTGCAACCGCCCTGGGGATTACCGCCGGCCAAGAACCGCCGGCCGTCGTGGAGATATGGGGGCAGCCCCATCGGATATGCGGCGTCTTCGACAGTCGCCGGCTGCAGGACCACCTGGATCTTGACGGAGAACCCCTGACGCCCGTCACCTTTCCAAACGAAGCCCTAACCGAGATTACCGAGGTTGAATTCGACGCCCTGGAATCGGGGGAGGATGTCAAATCGTTCCAAAGCCGCTACCAGCACACAAGTGCGGACGTCACCATGTTCATGCCCTATCAGAGCGTGCTGGCCAACGGGGGATCCTTCAAGGCTGCGGTGGCGTTTCTTCCCGAAGAGCAGGATCCGCGGGCGACAGCCATGGACATCATCGAACGGTTTGGGCTGATGCTGTTCAGCGGGGAGCCGGACGGAACGTTCATCTATCAGTCCAGCGATACCATCCAATATCAGGGGCTGCCCAATGTGTTCATCCCCATGGTGATTTCGATTCTGATCGTTTTGAACACGATGATCGGCAGCGTCTACGAACGAAAAGGAGAAATCAGCATCTACACATCGGTGGGACTGGCGCCCTCCCATGTGTCTTTTCTATTCATTGCCGAGGCACTGGCCTTTGCCGTTCTCAGCGTCGTGCTCGGATATCTCCTGGCCCAGGGGTCGGCCTACGGGTTCGCCAAAACCGACCTGTGGTCCGGCATCACCGTCAATTACTCGTCAATGGCCGGCGTGGGGGCGATGGTGCTCGTGATCGTGGTGGTTCTAGTGTCGGTCATCTATCCATCTCGCGTGGCGGCACGAATCGCCATACCGGATGTCAATCGAAGCTGGCGGCTGCCGGATCATAACGCCAGCGTTATGGCGATTCAACTGCCCTTCATGGTAAAGAGGTCTGAACTCGAGAGCGCCGCAGGGTTTCTCCTGGACCATTTCCAGAGCCACCAGGACGTCTCCCACGGTATCTTTTCCACCGGAAACATCACCGTCGCTGCCGGCCCTAAAGGGGCCTCCCAACCGGCCGGTGCCCCCGACGGGGACAGCCTCCTGTGCATCGCATCCAAGGTCTGGCTGGCGCCCTTCGACTTCGGTATCCTGCAACGGGTTGAAATCCGTTTTCAGCCCAGCAGCGTCGATGGCGACCGTTTCCTGACCATCGATCTCAAACTGATCCGGGAAGCCGGTGAAGCGGTGACATGGGGCCGCGTCAATAGAGAGTTCGTCAACATGCTGAGAAAGCAGCTTTTGATCTGGAGGAACATGGACCATCAATCGGCAGCCACCTACAGCCGGCTATTGGACGGCGCCCTGACCCAGTCGCCATCTGAAGCGGAAGCCCGATGACCATGCCCGATCGCTCACCCGGCGGTGCCGGAAATTCCGGGCCGCGATTGGAGCTCAGGGCTCGGGCCATCGTCATCGGTTGCCTCCTGGCGACGAGCATATGCCTTCTGACGCCCTTCAACAATGCATTCCGCCAGGCGACCCCCCTGGGCGGCGGCCATTTTCCTCTGGCGCCCTTCTACATCTTCTTTTGGCTGACCCTGATCTGCCACGTTCAGCGGCGCCTCCTGCCGCGCTGGAACGGGCTGACGGGCCGTGAGCTCATTGTCATCTGGATGCTGATGATGCTGGTTTCCGGCATCGCCTATACCGGGCTGGTGCGAACCTTCTTCATCAATCTGACGGCCCCCTTTCGCTTCGTCACCGTCGAAAACCGTTGGGAGGAGCTGCTGATCCCCCTTCTCCCCCGCGGCTGGTACCCCCAATCGATCGACGCCGTCTCCCGGCTTTACGACGGTATCCCCGGCGGGCGTTCCATGGGGTGGCTTGAGGTCGTTCAAAACATCCCATGGCAGGCATGGATCCGCCCCCTGTTGACCTGGTGCGGCTTCATCCTGACCGCCATCTTCGTCATGGTGTGCCTTGTCAGCCTGTTCAGCCGTCAATGGCTCCGCAACGAGCGGATGAATTTTCCCCTGCTGAGGGTGCCCCTCCTCATGGAGGAGGCCTATACGAGCCAATCCTTCGGCACCTTCCTGGCAAACCGTTTCCTCCTTGCCGGCATCGCCATTCCGGTATCCCTGCACCTGTTAAACGGCCTGAGCTTCTATTACCCAAGCGTCCCCCAGATACCCACATTGGTGCTGGCGGCGCCCTATTTCTCCAAATTCGGATTGTTTTCGGGCTTTTACAAACTGAAAATTCATTTCTACCCGGCCTTTATAGGTTTCGCGTTTCTGACCACCCGACAAATTTCCTTCTCCTTCTGGTTCTTTTTCCTGATTGGCGGACTGCTTTTCGGTCTTCTGACGGTGCTGGGCTATGAGATCCCCCCCGCCGCCCTCGGCACCACGTTTGGCCCCACCCTCACCCGGCCAGAAGAAATGCAGATGATCGGCGCCTACGGGGTCTTTTTTGTCTTTTTACTCTGGCTTTCCCGCCACCATCTGGTCGCCGTCGTCAAGGAGGCCTTCGGGCTGAAGAAGCCGTCGGTGGACGAGACCGGTTTTGTCTCTATTCGGCTTGCCTTTTGGGGATTCACCATCGGCTCCCTGCTGATGATGGTCTGGCTTCAACGAATCGGAATGCGCGCCACCACCGCCTTTCTTCTGATCGGTGCTTTTTTCATGATCCTGCTGGTGGTCAGCCGTATCATCGCCCAGGGCGGCCTGGCCTATTTTACTTTAACGGCGGCGCCATTGGACGGGCTCACGACCCTTTTTGGCCATCACCTGTTCACAGGGGCGGGCATCGTGATCGCCGGGGTCATCCAGAAAGCCCAGTTTCTTGATCTGCGGGAATCTCTGATGCCGTCTCTGGTCCATGCCAACCGGATATCGAGCGACTGCCCCCGGCGCGGTCTCGTTTCGGCGGGTATCGGGATCACCCTTGTGGCCGCCGTAGCCGCGTCACTTATGGCCATGCTGGTGCTGAGCTATAAATACGGCATTCGAGAATTGGGGTTGGACTGGGCCACCCGGACAACCGTGCACAACTACGACACCATCGTTTCCCTGATTGAGCGAACACCGGAAATCGACAGCTGGGTGCGCCGCTTTTCGATTGCCGGGGCGGTCGTCATGGTGCTGTTGGTCATCGGTTACCACCGCTTCTACTGGTGGCCTCTGCACCCGATCGGCTATCTCACCGCCTACAGTTCCGGCATGCGGATTCTGTGGTTTAGTTTTCTCGTCGGGTGGCTGTGCAACAGCCTTTGTATGCGCTACGGCGGCGTGGTTTTGTTTAAAAAGCTTCGCTTTTTTTTCATTGGATTGATTATCGGCGATTTTCTGATGGGCGGCAGCTGGGCCATTGTCGGGCTGTTTACCGACGCCAGCTACCAAGTCCTGCCGAACTAATCGACCTTCGCATCGAAAGCAATCGACATCCATGCTCGAGGACAAGGAACTCAAAGAATACAGGGATCTTCTCAAGCCCCCGGATCACTTCGAGGAAGGGTTCGACTGGAAAACCGTCGTCGGGGCGGTGTTCATCGGCTTTCTAATGATGCCGGGCAGCATGTACCTGCAGTTGGTCATCGGCACGGGCATTGGTCCCGCTGCTCGATGGGTAACCATCATCTTGTTCGCCGAAGTGGCCAAGCGCTCCTACACCGAGCTCAAACAGCAGGAAATCTTCCTTCTCTATTACATGGCCGGCGCTGCGCTGGCATCGCCATTCCAGGGGCTTCTCTGGAGCCAGTATCTGGTCCAGTCCGATGCCGCACGGATGCTCGGCCTTGCGGAGCATATTCCCACCTGGGTTGCGCCTTCCCTTGAATCGGCGTCGCTGGTGGAGCGTACGTTTTTTCACCGGGACTGGATGATCCCCATCCTCCTTCTCGTGGGGGCCCAGATCATTCAGAGGATCGATCAATTCGGTCTAGGCTATGCCCTCTACCGCATCACCTCCGATGTCGAGAAGCTGCCCTTTCCCATGGCCCCGGTCGGCGCTCTGGGCACCATGGCGCTTGCCGAATCAACAGAAGATAGAAAAAAAAGTTGGAAGTGGCGGGTCTTTTCCATCGGGGGGATGATTGGACTCCTCTTCGGGGCCATCTACGTGCTTCTGCCCACGGTCAGCGGGCTTTTCTTCAACCAGTCGATTCGCCTCATTCCGATACCCTGGGTGGAGCTGACCCAGCACACCGAAGACATGCTGCCGGCGGTCGCCACCGGTCTTCAGTTGGATCTGGGTCTGGTATTCATCGGAATGGTCCTGCCTTTCTGGGCGGTCATGGGCGGCCTTGTGGGGCTGATCATCACCGTTGCCGCCAACCCGTTTCTCTACAATAGCGGCATTCTCTCGCGGTGGCACAAGGGAATGGGCACGGTAGACACCGTATTCGCCAACAATTTCGATTTCTACATGAGTTTCGGCATCGGTCTCGGACTTGCCATCGCTTGCGTAGGCATTTGGCACGTGGTCCGGTCGTTCACCGGGCCCAAGGACAGTGAAAGAGGGTCCTACCGTGACCTGTTCAAGCCCCCCCCGGGCAGGGGGGATATCAATTTCTGGGTCTCCATCGCGATCTATGTTTTTTC
>JASFIA010000016.1:0-12599 GCA_050122915.1 Desulfobacterales bacterium
GAGCGATTTCTCGGCCAACGGCCGAAGCAGATAGTGGTTCTGCCCCTGGCAGCAGGGGCTGAGGCAGGTGGCCGGAGCGCCGGGCACATCCAAGGGTCCGGCGCGGCTGAGCCGTAACGGATTATTGACCATCACAAGGAGCATGCAATGGCAGACCATCCCAGGATCCAGGAGTGGAAAACGCTTTCTGAAAAGCAGATGAAGGGAAAACCCGTCGAGGATCTAATCTGGGCCAGCCCGGAAGGGATTGGCGTCAAGCCTCTCTACACGGCGGAAGACCTGGAAGCAATGGAACATGTCAATTCGCTGCCCGGTTTTCCCCCTTATGTTCGTGGGCCCATGGCGACCATGTATGCCGGGCGCCCCTGGACCATCCGGCAGTACGCAGGATTTTCCACCGCCAAGGCTTCCAATGCCTTCTACCGACGAAACCTCGCCGCCGGCCAGAAAGGCCTGTCGGTGGCCTTCGACCTGCCCACCCACCGCGGCTATGATTCCGACCACCCCCGGGTGTCCGGGGATGTGGGTAAAGCCGGAGTGGCCATCGATTCCATCGAAGACATGAAAGTCCTCTTCGACCAGATTCCCCTGGACAAGATGTCGGTTTCCATGACCATGAACGGGGCTGTCCTGCCCATCATGGCCATGTACATCGTTGCAGCGGAAGAGCAGGGCGTCAAGCACGAACAGCTTACCGGGACGATTCAGAACGATATTCTGAAAGAATACCTGACCCGCAACACCTATATCTATCCACCGGTTCCTTCCATGCGGATCGTATCCGACATTATCGGCTTTTGTTCGGAACAGATGCCCAAGTTCAACACCGTCAGCATCAGCGGCTACCACATGATGGAAGCCGGAGCCAACTCCGTTCTCCAGTGCGCCTTTACCCTGGCCGACGGCCTCGAGTATGTCAAAACCGCCATCAAGGCAGGGCTCGACATCGACACCTTCGCTCCTCGGCTCTCGTTTTTCTTCGGTATCGGCATGAACTTCTTCATGGAAATCGCCATGCTGAGGGCGGCCCGGCTGCTGTGGCACGAATTGATAAGCCGATTCGACCCCAAGAACCCCCGCTCGACCATGCTGCGGACCCACTGCCAGACATCCGGGTGGAGTCTTACCGAACAGGATCCTTACAACAACATCATCCGTACGACCATCGAATGCCTTTCTGCAGTCTTGGGGGGCACCCAGTCTCTGCACACCAATTCGTTCGACGAGGCCGTCGGCCTCCCGACGGACTTCTCGGCCCGCATCGCCAGAAACACCCAACTCATCGTCCAGGAAGAATCTCACATATGCAAAGTGGTGGACCCCCTGGGAGGCTCCTACTATATTGAAGCCCTGACCGCCTCCATCGCCAACGAAGCCCGGAAGATCATCGAGGAGGTTGAGGCCCTGGGAGGAATGGCCAAGGCGATCGAAAGCGGCATGCCCAAGATGCGAATCGAAGAGTCCGCCGCCAGGCGGCAGGCCAGGATCGATCAGGGCAAGGATGTCATTGTGGGGGTCAACAAATACACCCTGGAGGATAATCCACCGATCGACGTTCTCGAGGTGCCGCCCGCGGTTCGTGAAGAGCAAATCGCGCTGCTGAAGCAGGTGCGCGGGAGCCGCGACGAAACGGAGGTCCGCCAGGCCCTCGAGGCCATCACCAAAGCGGCCGAGACCGACGGCAATCTCCTGGCTGCCTGCCTGCCTGCGGTAAGGGCCCGGGCGTCCGTGGGAGAAATATCCGACGCCATCGAGAAGGTGTTCGGCCGCTTCGTCGCCACGACCCAATGTATTTCCGGTATCTATGCCTCGGAATTCGGCGACAGCGACATCATCTCCTCCCTCCGGAAGCGGACCGATGCGTTCGAGGAGAAAACCGGCCGGCGACCGCGGATTCTCCTGACAAAAATGGGGCAGGACGGCCACGACAGGGGCATCAAGGTGGTCGCGACCGCCCTTGCGGACATGGGCTTTGACGTCGACATCAGTCCCATGTTTCAAACACCGGAGGAAGCCGCCAAGATGGCGGTGGAAAATGACGTCCATATGGTCGGCGCGTCGAGTCTGGCCGCCGGGCACAAGGTCCTTGTCCCGGAGCTGATCCGGCTGCTCAAGGCTGCTGGCGCCGGCGATGTGCTGGTTTTCGCCGGTGGGGTCATTCCACCGAAAGATTATGACTTCCTCTATGAATCCGGGGTCTCGGGAATCTTCGGTCCCGGGACGCCGATTCCGGAGTCGGGAAACAAGATGCTGAACGCCCTGGAAAGCCGATAGTGACCGCGGTATCGCCCGAGCACTACGCCGAAGGGGTGGTGGCCGGCGACCGCCGGATGCTCTCGAAGGCCATCACCCTCATCGAAAGCTCCCTTCTCGCGCACCAGCCCCTGTCGAGGCGGGTCATGAACCAGATCGTCCCCCATGCCGGCGGCAGTGTTCGATTGGGGATCACCGGCGTGCCGGGAGTTGGGAAAAGCACCTTTATCGAAAGCTTCGGCATGATGCTGATCGAGAGGGGAAAGCGGGTGGCTGTTCTCGCCATCGATCCCAGCAGCACCCGAAGCGGAGGCAGCATCATGGCGGACAAGACCCGGATGGAGAAGCTCTCCACCCAGGAACGGGCCTTCATCCGGCCGAGTCCGTCCGGGGGAACGCTAGGGGGCGTCGCCCGAAAAACCCGTGAGACCCTCATGCTCTGTGAGGCAGCCGGATACGACGTCGTGATCGTCGAGACGGTGGGTGTCGGACAATCCGAAGTTAGCGTCGCCTCGATGGTGGATTTCTTTCTGGTGCTCATGCTGGCCGGCGCCGGAGACGAACTGCAAGGCATCAAGAAGGGCATCCTGGAACTCGCCGATGCCATCGCCATCACGAAGGCGGACGGAGACAACGTTGACAAAGCAGCCCGGGCGGCGAAAGCCTATGAGAACGCCCTTCATCTGCTCATGCCGTCATCGTCGACGTGGCAGCCGCCGGTGTTGACCTGCAGCGCCATCGACCGAAAGGGAATCGACCGCATCTGGGAGACGGTTCTCTCGCACCGGACAGCGCTGACCGACACCAGCGAGCTTGAGGCCAAGCGACGCTCACAGTCCATGGCCTGGATGATCAGCCTGGTGGAGGAAGGTCTCAGGGAACGCTTCTTCGGCCATCCAAGGGTCCGTGAGCGTCTGGGCGCGGTCAAGTCCGACGTGGAGCGGGGCCGGTTGTCGCCGACAGCCGCCGCCGAGGAGCTCCTTTTTTTGCTTGACAACCTTAAAGCACTTTAGAAATATGCGTCCTTTATTTTATTTAGGGAAATCCGCTGTTTCCCGCTGGTGACCGCCGATGACTCCCATCGGGATCCGGAAACGGCAGGACGTGGTTGATCGATCCACCAGGTTGAACTCAGGACCGCAAACGGAAAGGAACGAAGAATGGGAGCGACTGAAGACAAAATCAAAGAACTCAAGGCCAGGGAAAAGCGTGTCCTTGAGATGGGCGGTCCGGCGGCCGTATCAAAGTATAAGGAAAAAGGCAAACTAACCGCCCGGGAGCGTCTTGACCATCTCTTCGACAAGGGGACATTTCGGGAGATCGACATGTTCGTCGCCCACCGCTGCGTCAATTTCGGGATGGAAAAAGTGGACATCCCCGCCGACGGGGTGATCACCGGCCACGGAATGGTGGACGGCCGCCCTGTTTTCGCTTTTGCTCAGGATTTCACCTCCCGGGCAGGCAGTCTCGGAGAGATGCAGGCAAAGAAAATTTGCAAGGTGATGGATCTTGCACTCAAATCAGGTGCGCCCTTCGTGGGTATGAACGACTCCGGCGGTGCCCGCATCCAGGAGGGCGTCGACGCCCTGTCCGGCTACGGGCAGATATTCTATCGCAATGCCATTGCCTCCGGCGTCATTCCCCAAATCTCGGCCATCATGGGAACCACTGCCGGTGGCGCGGTCTACTCGCCGGCCATGACCGACTGGATTTTCATGGTCAAAAATACGAGCTACATGTTCATCACCGGTCCCCAGGTCATCAAGTCCGTCACCGGAGAGGAGATCTCTTTCGAGGACCTCGGCGGCGCCATGACCCACAACGAAAAGAGCGGCGTCGCCCATTTCGCCTGCGAAGGAGACGAGGACTGTATCGAGCAGATCAAAAGAATGCTCTCCTACCTGCCTTCCAACAACATGGAAGACCCCCCCCGGTTCGACACCGGAGACGATCCCCGGCGCATCGACAAAGCCCTGGATGCCATCATTCCTGACAATCCGAATCAGTCCTACGACATGAAGGACGTGATCCGGTCCATCGTGGACAACGGCGATTTTTTCGAACCCCACGAGTATTTCGCCCCGAACATTCTCATCTGCCTGGCACGTCTCAATGGACGGGTCCTCGGCATCATCGCCAACCAGCCCAGCGTCATGGCGGGCTGTCTCGACATCAATGCATCGGACAAGGCCACCCGGTTCATCCGGTTCTGCGACGCCTTCAACATCCCCATGCTGACCATCGCCGATGTGCCGGGCTATCTTCCCGGCAGCAATCAGGAATGGGGGGGCATCATCAGGCACGGTGCGAAATTGCTGTGGTGCTACTCCGAGGCCACCGTCCCCAAGCTCCTGCTCGTCACCCGCAAGGACTACGGGGGCTCTTACCTGGCCATGTGCTCCAAGGACCTTGGCGCGGACATGGCATTCGCATGGCCCTCGGCGGAGATCGCCGTCATGGGAGCCGAAGGGGCCGCCAACATCATCCATCGCAAATCAATTCAGTCGGCGGACGACCCAGCCGCCATGCGGCAGGCAAAAATCGACGAATACCGGGAGCTGTTTTCCAACCCCTACTGTGCCGCGACCCGGGGCTACATCGATGCGATCATCGTCCCCAGCGAAACCAGGCCCCGGCTGATCGACGCCCTTGAAGCTCTGTGCAGCAAGCGGGAAACCCGGCCGCCGAAAAAGCACGGCAACATCCCAATGTAGGGTTCGACCCCAACCAGCGATCTGAAACAACGGGAGCAATCATGGACAACCCGAAAAAATTCGCCGCAGCAGTAACGGCGGTTCTTGCCTACATTCAGGAAGAGGAGGCGGCCATTCTGCAAGCCGGCGCCGCCGCCACATCCGCTGAGCCGCCGCCGCCGAGACCCAACCTCTGGGGAATCAGCGGGAGGCAGGAAACCATGCAGACGGGCATTCTCATGCAGATGAAAGCCTTTCACCGGTAGCGATTCCACCGGCTATCGAACACAATACGATGATTTCAATCACCTTTTCGGGCAAGGAGATGTTTCAATGAGCGACCATTATGAAGTCAAAATGACCCCAATGAACTACGAGCCGGACAGGCCGGCCGCGCCAAACCCTGTAAAGATAATGGATCTCAGCCTCAGGGACGGCCATCAATCCCTGTTTGCAACCCGGGGGAGAACCGAAGATATGATCCCGGTGGCGGCCCTGATGGACGAGGTGGGATTCTGGGCGGTGGAGACCTGGGGGGGCGCGACCTTCGACACCATGCACCGGTTCCTCAACGAAGACCCCTGGGAGCGTATCCGAACCCTCAAACGCTATTTCAAGAAGACGCCCTTCTCGATGCTGCTCCGGGCCCAGAATCTGGTGGGCTACCGGAACTACGCCGACGACGTGGCCAACGCCTTCATGGACCGGGCCTGTGAAAACGGGATGGACGTGTTCCGGACCTTCGACGCCCTCAACGACTACCGCAACTTCCAGACCGTCGTTCCCAAGATCAAAGAGTACGGCAAACACTTCCAGGGCTGCATCTGCTACACCATGACCGAACCGCGTCTGGGTGGAGAGGTCTACAATCTGGACTATTACATCTCCAAAGCCAAGGCTCTCGAGGAGATGGGCGCCGACAGCATCTGCGTGAAGGACATGGCAGGCCTGATGGCCCCCTACGATGCCTTCGAAGTGGTCAAGGCCCTCAAGGAGGCTGTCAGCCCGCCGATCCACCTGCACAGCCACTTCACTTCGGGCATGTCCCCCATGACCCATCTGAAAGCCATCGAGGCCGGAGTGGACATCATCGACACCTGCATGACCCCCTATGCCTACCGGACCGCACATGCCGCCGTCGAACCCCTGGTCATGACCCTCCTGGGCACGAACCGGGACACCGGCTTCGACATCAAGAAGCTCGCCGAGATCAACGAAATCCTCGAAAAAGAGGTCATGCCAAAATACATGCACCTCCTCGACACCTCCAAATGCTCCATCATCGACATCAACGTGCTGCTCCACCAGACCCCCGGCGGCATGCTCTCCAATCTGGTCAATCAGCTCAGGGAGATGGATGCACTGGACAAGATCAACGATGTCTACAAGGAGCTGCCCAAGGTGCGAAAAGATCTGGGGCAAATTCCCCTGGTCACCCCCACCAGCCAAATCGTGGGCATCCAGACCGTCAACAACGTGCTCTTTGACGACGAGAACGAGCGCTACAAGATGATCACCGCCCAGGTGAAGGATCTCTGCTACGGGCTCTACGGCAAGACCGCGGTTCCCATCAACCCGGATGTCCAGAAAAAGGCCCTGAAGGGCTATCCCCGGGGTGAGGAGCCCATTACCTGCCGGCCGGCAGAGGTATTGGAGCCCGAACTGGAGAAGGCAAAGGCGGAGATTGGGGATCTGGCCAAGGACATGGACGATCTGGTTTTGTACGCCATCTACCCCGTTACCGGGAAAAAGTTCCTCAAGTGGAAATATGGCCTCGAAGAGCCGCCTGAGGAGGTTCGCGCCAAATCCCTCGATCAGGCCAAGGCAAAAATCAACCTGGTCAACAGTGCCTGGGCCGGCAATGTGGTTGAGAAGGCGAAGATCGACAGCCAGCCCGAGAAGAGCGACCATTTCCGCCGGTTCAACGTCTTCATCGATGACGACTGCTACGAAGTCGGTGTGGATTCCATCGACGGCGCGCCAATGGTCAGCTATGTTCAGGCCCCCGGTCAAGTTCCGTCCATGCCGGCACCCGCTCCGGCGGCTGCCGCGGCGCCGCCGTCCCCAGCGCCTGCTGCACCGACGGCCAAAGCCGAACCGCCAAAACCCGCGGCTCCGGCGCCTGCGGCCGATACCGACGGCACCCCCCTCAGCGCCCCCATGCCCGGCATGATCGTCAAATTCGAGAAAAAGGTGGGCGACAGCGTAGAAAAGGGCGAAACCGTCCTGGTCCTTGAAGCCATGAAAATGGAGAATGCGCTTCCCGCGCCGGTCAGCGGTACGGTAAAAGCCGTCAACTACGGCAGTGGGGACTCGGTGCCCAAAAACGCCGTTCTGGCCATCATCGGATAGCCGGGCGCGATCCCGGTCGCAATGAGCCCGGGCTGAATGGGACGGAGGGGAGCATCCCCTCTCTTCCAATCGGCTCGGGGAGCGGCTATTCACGATTAATCCCGACAGCGGTGAATCGGTTGGAACGCCGACGCTTCCCTCCGCCCATAGGGGTGGGGACCAGGGACCGATCGAGACGGTCGGAAAACCGCCCAGGCCCCCAGCCTTGAGCCGAGGGTCGTCCCTGACGGCTGCACCGCCCGGGGGGCATCGGACAGTCCAAAGGAAAACCACTGGAAAACCACAAGGGGGGATCATGAAGATCCATGAGTATCAGGCCAAGGAACTGTTCAGGAAATCCGGCGTCGCCGTGCCGGAGGGTGCGGCTGCCTTCACTGCCGAAGAGGCCCGTTCAGCGGTGGAGCGGCTGGGGGCATTTCCGGTCGTGGTCAAGGCTCAGATTCACGCCGGCGGCCGTGGGAAAGGCGGCGGCGTGAAGGTTGCCAAAGACATGGCTGCTGCGGCATCGTCCATCGATCAGATTCTTGGGATGACCCTGGTCACCAAGCAAACAGGCCCCGAAGGCCGGCTGGTCAAGAAGCTTCTGATCGAACAGGGTCTCGATATCGCCAAAGAACTCTATCTCAGCATCCTTCCGGACCGCGCAACGGCAAAGATGATCATCATGGCCAGTGAGGCCGGTGGAATGGATATCGAGGAGGTGGCTGAAAAAACACCCGATAAGATCATCAGGGTGTATGTGGATCCGCTTCTGGGAATTCAGGCCTACCACCTGCGGGCAGCGGCGTTCGGTCTCAACCTGCCCAAGGAGGCATTGAAATCCTTCACCCTTCTGCTGAAAAACCTCTACAATCTATGCGTTTCCTATGACTGCTCCATGGTAGAAATCAATCCCCTCGTCCTGACGGCCGATAACGAGGTCATCGCTTTGGATGCGAAAATAGACTTCGACGACAATGCCCTCTACCGCCACCCCGATATCGTGGCCTACCGAGATCTGGACGAAGAGGACCCCACCGAGGTGGAGGCCTCCAAGTTTCATTTGAACTACATCCACCTGGGCGGCGACGGCAATGTGGGCAACATGGTCAACGGCGCCGGTCTGGCCATGGCCACCATGGACTGCATCAAGTTCGCCGGCGGCAAACCGGTCAATTTCCTCGACGTTGGTGGGGGGGCAAGCGCTGAACAGATTGAAAACGGGTTTCGCATCCTCCAGAGCGATCTCAACGTCAAGGCCATTCTCATCAACATCTTCGGCGGCATTCTGCGCTGCGATCGGTTGGCCAATGGCGTGGTCCAGGCAGCGAAAAAGGTCGGCATGCGGGTACCGGTCATCATCCGAATGGAAGGCACCAACCTGGAGGAAGGGCGACGGATTCTCGACGAATCGGGACTCGAACTCGTCAATGCCGTCGATCTCAAGGACGCCGCCCAGAAACTCAAAGAGGCCATCCAGTAACGCCAAACGACACTCAGCGAGGAACAAGCCGTGAGCATATTCGTCAATAAGGACACGAAACTGTTGGTTCAGGGCATTACCGGAAACGAAGGGCAGTTCCACACCCGCGCCTGCATCGACTATGGAACTCAGGTCGTTGCCGGCGTCACCCCGGGCAAGGGCGGCCAGGCGATGGACGCGGTACCGGTCTTTGACACGGTCAAAGGGGCTGTGGCGGCTAGCGGGGCCAACGCCAGTATGATCTTCGTCCCGCCCCCCTTCGCCGCCGATGCCATCATGGAAGCCGCGGATGCCGAGGTGCCCTTGATCGTCTGCATCACCGAAGGCATACCGGTCATGGACATGATGAAGGTGAAAAATTACCTTAAGGACAAACCCACCCGCCTCATCGGCCCCAACTGTCCGGGTATCATCACCCCGGGGGAATGCAAAATCGGCATCATGCCCGCGGTCATACACAAATCGGGCAAGATCGGCGTGGTCTCCCGCTCCGGCACCCTGACCTATGAGGCCGTACATGCCTTGACCCTCAGCGGTTTGGGGCAGACGACCTGCATCGGCATCGGCGGCGACCCCGTCAACGGAACGAATTTTATCGATTGTCTGAAGGCTTTTCAGGAGGACGAGGCCACCCAGGGCATCGTCATGATCGGTGAGATCGGCGGCAGCGCCGAAGAGGACGCCGCCGATTACATCAAAGCCAATGTCACCAAGCCGGTGGTGGGGTTCATTGCCGGTCTCACGGCGCCTCCCGGACGTCGCATGGGCCACGCCGGCGCCATTATCAGCGGGAACAGCGGGACCGGCCAAAGCAAGATCGACGCCATGAAAGCCAACGGCATTGCCGTCTGTGAAAACCTGGCCTATCTTGGAGACGTTTGCTCAGACACCTTCAGGTGATGCTGTTCGGAACCATAGTCACAGGCTGATACGCCATGCATGAAATGGGCATCGCCCTGGAAATCATCGATATCACCACCGCCTCCATACCGGCTGACATGCCCGAGGCCAAAGTGGCGCGAATCAACCTGAACATCGGCAAATTGTCTGCGGTCGTGGGGGACAGCCTGAGGTTCTGCTTCGAGGTGGCATCCAAAGATACGCCTCTCGACGGTGCCGAGTTGGTGATTGCGGAGATCCCGGTTGAGGCCCAATGCGTCGACTGCCGGCATCGGTGGATCATCAACAGTCCGGCATTTCTCTGCGAAAACTGCAACAGCGGTTCCATACAGATATTGTCCGGCAGGGAACTGGACATCGACTCCATCGAACTGGCCGAAGAGGAAACCTGACCCATGTTACTTGATGGCATTCTGACCCGAAGTCGCCGCCACCGGAAAGAGGGCGGGCATCACCACGGCCACGGCGCGGGCGCGCCGGTCGAAAGTCGACAGTCCGGTGGACGGGAAATCAAAATCGTCCGGAGGGTTCTCGATGCCAACGACATGATTGCCGGGCAGAACCGACAGCGGTTTGCCACCCACCGCGTTTTCGTGCTGAATCTGATGAGCTCCCCCGGTTCCGGAAAAACCACCACCCTCGAAAAGACCCTCAAACACCTCATGGCCGACTTCAGGTGCGGCGTGGTCGTGGGGGACATTTGCACCACCAACGACGCCGACCGGCTTGCCGCCAGCGGCGCCCCCGTGGTTCAGATCAACACGGACGAATTCGGAGGGGACTGCCACCTGGCCGCCCATGTGGTGGAGAAATCCCTGAGCGGCTTCGACCTGGAAGCCCTCGATGCCTTGATCGTCGAGAACATCGGCAATCTGGTGTGCCCCGCCGAATTCGACATCGGTGAGGATCGACGGGTCGTCATTCTCAGCGTCACCGAAGGCGAAGACAAGCCATTGAAATACCCTTTGATGTTCCGGGAGTGCGACGCCGCCATCCTGAACAAGGTGGATCTGCTTCCTTATCTGGACGGGTTCGACGTCAAGCTTGCAGGGCACAACATCCGGCAGGTCCATCCCGGGATACCGGTTTTTGAATTGTCGGCCAAAACCGAAGCGGGCTTTTCGCCCTGGCTCGACTGGTTGAAAGGGGAGATCCGTAAAAAAATCGGCTGACCGGTCACGGTCGGGGGGATCCGATCAGCCGAAACGCTTGCCGGGGATGGCCCAGGCTCAGGTCAGATTGACGTGGTGGACGGAAATCATGTGGGGAAGCCGGCGGATGTCTTCGATCACGGACTCGTCGGCAGGGGTGTCGATGTTCACCATGCAGGTGGCACGATCGCCTAACCGCCCCAGCTGAAAGCGGGCGATGTTGATATTGTGCCGGCCGAGGGTGGTACCCAGATTCCCGATCACACCCGGACGATCGTGGTTCTGGATGATCAGCATGTACCCCCCGGGTTCGGCATCCATGTAGATCTTGCCGTACCTGACGATGCGCGGCAGGGTTTCTCCGAACACCGTCCCCCAGATCTCGTTTGGCCCGGTCTTGTGAGCGTCGAACCGGACCTGAATGGTCCCCGCATAGTCCCCCCGCTGTTTGGTCAGCACCTCCTGGATGCGAATTCCCTTCTGCTTGGCGATGGCCCTCGCATTGACGTAATTGACCGGTTTGTCGGTGAACACCCCCAGAAAGCCTTTGAGCACCGCATGGGTAAGGGGCCTGGTTTCCAGCTCGGCCACACTGCCGGCATAGGTAATGGTCATGTCATTCACTGACCGGATCATCTGACCCATCAGGGAGCCCATCTTTTCCGCCAGCATCAAGTAGGGGCGGATCCGCTCCATGACTTCCTTGGAAACCGACGGGAAGTTCACGGCATTCATGATCACTTCGTTTAGGAGATAGGCTGACATCTGGCGGGCGATCATTTCGGCCACTTTGATCTGGGCCTCGCTGGTGCTGGCGCCCAGGTGGGGAGTGAAAATGGCCCGGGGATGATGCAGGATTGCCAGGGATGGATCCGGGGGCTCTTTGGGAAAGACGTCTAATGCCGCCCCGGCCACATGACCGGCTTCCAGGGCAGCGTGCAGATCGTCGAGGTTGATCACCTCCCCGCGGGAGCAGTTGACCAGCCGGACCCCGGGCTTCATCAGGGCCATGGTTTCCGCATTGATCATGTTGACGGTTTCCTTGAGCCTCGGAACGTGCAGAGAAATGAAATCCGAACGGGCGTAGAGATCAACCGTGTCCACCAGCTCGATGTCGAGGGCGTCGGCCGCTTGCTTGCTGACCATGGGATCGGCCGCGATGACGATCATTTTCAATCCCTTGGCCAGGGCTGCCACCACACGGCCGATGTTGCCCAGCCCTAATATGCCAAGGGTTTTCCCGGTCAGCTCGACGCCGGTCAACTGTTTTTTTTCCCAGCGGGCGGATTTGAGAGAAGCCGTTCCCTGGGGTATGTTTCTCGCGAGGGCCATCATCAGGGCCACGGCATGTTCGCCGGTGGTTTGGGTGTTGCCCCCCGGTGCGTTCATGACCACGACCCCCTGGCTGGTGGCCGCCTCCAAATCAATGTTGTCCACACCGATCCCGGCCCTTCCGATGACTTTTAACCGGTGAGCGCTATCGAGAACATCTTTGGTGACGCGGGTTCCGCTGCGAACCGCAAGACCATCGAATTCACCGATGATCTCCGCCAATCTCTCAGGGGTATTGGTGGCTTTGTCATTGTCGACGACAACCTCGATCTTTCCTGTGGCCTCCAGTATGTCCTTGGCCACCGGGGACATATTGTCCCTGATCATCACTCGAACCATGGGAACCGTCTCCTTCATTGATCTATTCGCACGCCGCTCAGGATATCAAAGTGGGTCTTATAACAGAAAACCGTTCAATCGGCAAAAACAGTCGCCAATTATTTCGATGGTCGACAC
>JASFIA010000017.1:0-11952 GCA_050122915.1 Desulfobacterales bacterium
CCACCTGATTTGGGATCTGATCCTCGAGGGAAAATTCCTCGGTGGCGAGTTCGTCGGGTTTGGGCTCGTTGAAGAACAGATAGGTGCCATCGCCGTTCAGATTAAGATAGTACCAATCCTCATCACTGTAAAATTGCTGGGGATCGACCACCTCCGTTTGACCCGCAGCGGACTCTCCACCAGGCGGTGTGGACGGGCTCGCCACCTCGTTGTCGGCATCCCGGACCGCCTCATCCTCGTAGGTTTCAGGATTGATGATCAAAACTGAAGGATGGGCCCGGCTGGGCGGCGCCGGCCCCCTATCTGAGAGTATCGAAAGCTGCAGGGTGAGGTCTCCGTTCTCAAAGGCCGACAGCAGCAACCCCTCGAGAGTTTCAGATCCCACGGAGCAGCCGGTCAATCGTTCGATGGATTCATTTTCCAAATCCCCGCAAAAAAGGGCGGCGGCACCAATGCCGGGAGCCATTGCCACGAGCATCAATGCGAGTAAGATCCCCTCCGCCAGCCGAAAGCAGTGGCGGGGGAAGCGGGTGTTGAGGTTCCGGTCGTTCATGTGTTGGGTGTACTAACGCTTTGGGTATTGGGCTGCTCAAACACAGGGTATGATAATGCGATTTGTCGGATAATCAAGGCCTGGGGTCATCCGGCAGCCCTCCCTTCCGTGTCCCCTGTCACCCCGGGCCCGAAGGCTCAAACCCACCGAAGCAGTCCCTCCAGCCGATCGGTCATCTCGCCCTCGGTAAAACAATAGGCCATCTCGACAAAAGACGCCCTCAATGCCTTCACGGAATCTGCAACGGATTTGCCGTCAAGGATGCAATCGGCCATCAACTGAGCGAGCGTTTCGAAGTCAGCCGGCCCCATGCCGAACCGGGTCATTTCGGCAACCCCCATCCGTAAAGCGCCCGAGGCTGTGAATCCCTCCTCGTCCGGCCCCGCCTGGTAATTGACGATGATGTGGTTTTCCTCGAGGCGTCTGGCGACCTCAGGCCCCAGGCCATAACCGACCCGAACGATCACCTGGTGGGTTTCCGTATACCCGATGGCCGGATCTCCGGCCACATCCAGACCGCAGGCCTTCAGTGCACCGGCAAAGGCTTTGGCGTTGGCCACGACCTCGCGCTGATAGTCCTCTTTGAAGGCATTCATTTCGTAAGCCGCCATGAGAAGTCCCACCAAGGAGCCTAAATGGTGGTTGCTGACGCTGCCAGGGAATGCCCGACGCTCGATGGCCTCCCACAGCGGGTAGAGGACATCCCCTTCGGCCGCATTCGATGCCACGACGCCCCGCTGGGTGCCAAAAAAGGTCTTGTGGGTCGAACCGGTCACCAGATCGGCCCCCTCCGAGAAGGGTTCCTGGTAATGGGGGCCCACCAGACCGATGACATGGGCCATGTCGTAGAGCAGCACGCAATCTATGCCCAATTCGTCGATCATGGCTCGGATCTCCCTGACCGGCTCCCGATGAAGAATCATGCTTTTCCCGAGAATGATGAGTTCGGGGCGGGCCTCTTCCATGGCGAGTCTGCACGCATCTATATCGATTTGGTAAGGATTGTCCTTGAGCACCGGGAAATTGGTCACGGCCGGTCGCTCGGTACGGGTATTCCGGGACACGAAATCCCTCAGGGCTCCCATGGGCTGGGCGCTCAGGTGTCCGCCCTTGATGATATGGTGGTTCATGATCGATGACAGTCGGCGGGGCTCGCGTTTGCGATCGGCTCGGTTGATGAAGTCCAACATGGCGCTGTAGACGACCATGTTGGCCATCTGGCCCGACACCGGACGGGTCTCGACTTCCCGACAGCCGAGAAACGACTTCAGTTCCGCCGCCAACAAGGCCTCCACCTCGGCGATAAAACCAGTGCCCTGGTAGTAGAACACTTCGGCATCCTGAAAGGCGGCGACTGCCTTGTGCTCCGCATAGCGCCCGACCGGATCCATAACCGAAAGCGCCTTGACCAGAGATGAGGGGCTTTGCTCCGAGGGAATCAAATTGATACACTCCCGCTGCCGCCACCGGGTGTTTTCCAGCGTCCTTCGGATCAGGCGTTTGGCACTGTCGAGTTTCTGCATCCCGGGCTCCGTCAGCCGACGCCCCTGACGGATGTCGCTGTAGAGCACCGGACGAGCCATTGGCGGGGCCTCGCTTCGCAAATGGTAGGGGACGATAACCGCCGGCACCCGGCGACCCCTGACATCCACCTCGACCCCATCCCCCTCCAGGATCCGGGAATCCAGTAAAGCCAGAGCGATGGCTCTGCGGCCGTGACGCTCGGTGATGACGGAAGCGATGCCCTCCCCGTCGAACACCCAGTACGGAACCATCGTGCCGCTGGTGACCACCCCCGCCGGTTTGCCGTTCCTGAAAACAGGGCAGCCGGCTCGGGCAATCCCTTTGCCCGTTACGGCAATCGGCATGATGATGCGGTTGAGCACCGCGCGGTCCGTCGGACGTCTTTCGAGAATGGCCTTGAAAACCTGAAACTGGGCTTCCAGCACCTGGCGCCCGATGAAGGCGCCTTTGAGGGGTGAAAAGCTCACGGCAAACCGTGCCAGGGGACAGGCAAATATGGGAATTTCCTTGCCGTCGGGATCCGTCCCCAATTCGTGACCGTAGAGGGGGAGGCCCGCCTCCAGACGCAGAGTGTCCCGGGCGCCGAGTCCGACGGGGGCGGCCCCCATCGTCGTTAATAAGGTCCAGATGTCAGCCGCTGCATCGGCCGGCAGGAACAGCTCGAACCCCAGGCTCTCGCCCGTATATCCGGTGCGTGCAAGCCAGATATCCGCGCCGGCCATGATACCCATGCTCAGAGCGTTCTTCTCCGGCTCGGGTATGGCGCCCTCCTGAAGGAGGCCCGAAAGAAGTTTCTTCGATCGCGGCCCCTGAAGGCTGATCATGGCCAGTTCGGCCGTCCGGTCCTCAATGTGCAGGTCCTCGTAGTCTCCTGCTTCATTCCGAAGGTGCTTCCAATCATTTTGCCTGTTGGCGGCATTGACCACCAGCAGATAGTCGTCTTCAAAGAACCGGTAGAGGTAGGCATCGTCGAGGGCTCCCCCCGTCACCGACGGGATCATGGTGTACTGGCTCTGTCCAACGTCCAAAGCCGCTGCATTATTGGTCAGCACCCGTTGGAGAAACGCCAAACTGGAGCGGCCCCGAATGACGAAACGCCCCATATGGGAAACGTCGAAAAGCCCCGCCTTTCTTCTGGTGGCAAGGTGTTCGGCGATGATGCCATCAGTGTACTGCACCGGCATCTCCCATCCCCCGAAATCCACCATCGTCCCTCCCGACTCAAGATGCTTTCCGTAAAGCGGTGTCCTCAGCAAAGATGCCATCGGTCATTTCCTTTCGTTGTGGATAGCGCCGGCAAGAAACGGCCCTGATTCCCTCTTCCCCTATCCGTCGAGGGGTCGCCGGTCCCGCTTTGGGGAGAGCCCTTTGGACTGCCAAGGGGATGGATGATGGTAGACCATAGACAGAGATTCGAGACGGATTCAAGACCAAGTTGAGGAAAGAGCCGATTTTTCCAAAGAATCTCAACGGCCTGACAGCATTTCCGTTACACGGCAAGCCGATCAATGGCACGCAGCCGGCAACGGTCACAGGGGATCAGGTGGGCATCGGCCCATGGATGGGTCGATGTTCGCTTATCCCTGCACGGCCCCCATGGCGGAAACCGGGGGATGCCGATTTAAAATGGGGTCCGCTCAGGGTGTCGGGTGGGTCATGGACCACACCGGGAGTATCGTCGGAAATAACGGAAAGTAAGGGAGGATCGACGGATGCGTCAACCGCAAAAGCCCCCGTCGGTTTTGGTGGGAGGCGCCTTGTCGCCGAAGCCCTCGATATCGGTACCTTCTGACACGGCGGCGCCCCAGGCCAGTGCTGCCCGCTGTTGGGATATCCGGTAGGACGACCTGAGGAGCATCGATCGGAAGGCAGGAAGCAGGTGCCGGATTCGGTTGGACCACCCGGCGGCGCCGCCGGACAGGCAAGCGGGTTCGGATAGCCCCTCCCCACCGGGGGCATCGGCTGGCCAACCGTTTGCGGAAACTCCCGTTGTCGGCCGTCCTTCCTTGTTTAGGTGATAAAGTACACCCCTGGTGAATAGTCTTCGAGCTTTGCCTTCACTCGACGCAGGATGATCAGCGCCGGATCGACATCCGGCTCGCTGGCTTCGATTTCTTCAAAACAGGAATGAAGCAATTGGTCGTTTCCCGTCCAGATTTTGAACTCTTCCAGAATGATCGTCGCAACTTCCCGATAAAGAGCAAGAAATTCCTTTTCTTCCATCAGGTTCAGCTTTTCGACTTCACTCGCCATAAGGTCGGATACAAGCAGGTCCGCCACTTCATCAACAGTGGTCGGAGCATAAATGTCTTTTGGCTTTTCGTACATGATGATCCTTTTTGTCCAGATGAGCAGCACTTGGCGATTTCCGTAGTCATCCGATGGGGACGTCCCCTCTTCGGTCTTGTCGCAATGATAATTCAAATTTCATGCCACCAATGACTACATTCGAGGCGATTCACACCGCGGAATGATCCCCCCGGGGTTCGCCTTCCGTCGGCAATCACGGATGCTCCTCTTTATATTACAATTTTGTTTATTAATGACCATTCATATACAATATTGTCATTTTTTTGCGGTTGTCACCCTTGGCGAGACGGTGTCAGTGGCCAGCCGCTCCTTTCGATCGCCGCAAGTCGACACCGGCCGTATCGGTTGCAGGTTGACATGACTGCGGATTCACATCTATTTTTGAGTCGTCACCAGAACTCGTCGGTATCGGTTTTGTGCCCCCGGTTTAACGCTTGCCAAGGCATTATCCGGCAATAGGCAGCATGACGGCCGGAAATCGAGAGCCGCCCATGAAACTATGCCAAACCTGCGGTCAGATGGTCGCCGAAACCATCTCCCTATGCCCTTCCTGTGGAGATTTCGTTGGGGAGGGCCGCCGGAGCATCGATGAGTATCGCATCCAAGCCGTCGTTCATGAGGGGTACTCGAGCACCCTCTGCAAGGCCGTCAGTGATGAGACGGACGAACCCGTGGCCATTCGGATTTTCAATGCCGCCTCGGGGGTCGACGAACGAATTGCCAATCGGCTGAAAAGCGAGCTCGAGAACCTTAAAATGCTCCCGGAAGCCTTTTTTGTTCGTCACCTGGAGATCCGAAAGTCTTCCGACGGCCTTTGGTACCGGGTCAGCGAGTGGGTGGACGCCATACCGTGGAGTGAGCTGCTGACCTCCGGTCGTCTTTCGGACACCCGCCTTCTGATCCGCCTCTTCACCCGCATCGCATCCATACTCGACGGCCTGCATCAGATCGGCCATTTCATGCCCCACCTCATCCTGGCCGACATTATCGTCCTTAGGGAAGAGAACGGATCCGACCTCCGACTAAAGATTGACTACAAGGTATCGCGATTTCTCGATCCCCATATGGACCGCCCGGGACCCATGCTGAAAACGCTGTTGGAGAGCCATCCTGACATCCTGAACAATCGCCCCCTGGATTTCCGAAGCGATATATGGTCCCTCGGGAAACTGTTCGTGGAACTCCTGAGCGCCGATACCGAAATGAAGGATTATCATCGCCGACTGGCGGCCCTGCCCGTGCCTGCCGATCTCAAACGGCTGATCCGCTGCATGCTGGCCGAGGAACCTGACCTGAGGCCCCAGACCATGGCCGAAGTGGCGGAATCCCTGAGGGCCATCAGACCCGAAGACATCTCTGACGTTCATCGCCAGTGGGAAACGGTGGCGGCGGGGGAACCGCGATTGATTTTGAATGTTCTTCAGAAACGGCTCTTCCTTTTCGCTGCGCTTCCCCTGGTCACCCTCGGTATCGCCCTGGCCATATGGCTCCATGTCACCCGGCCATGGGAGGATGACGAAGCCCGGCTAAGACGCGCCGCCAACCGCTATGCCGGTTCGGTGGCATTCGTAGCCGTGGAGTATGGACTGCTGGCCGGCAATGACACCGCCTATCGGAATTTGACCGAAGGTACGGCATTCCTGGTGGACCGCGACGGCTACCTGCTCACCAATCGCCATGTGGCATGTCCCTGGCTGGAGGACGACCGCCTCTTCGCCCTGATAGACCAGCTCAAGTCGCAGGGGCGCCCCCTTCGTTTCCACCATCGGGTTTTTCTGTGGTTCGAAGGAGAGAAGGCTTTCAAGCGGCTTCCAAGGCTGTCGACCGACAGCATCATCGAGGACCGCTACCACTTATCAACAGCCTACCGATCCGACGGTGCACCCCGGGTAACGATCGCCGGGGTCGCCAGGGCACCTGAAAAAACCTGGCAGCAGATCCGCTCTCCTCTAAAGAACGATTTCGCCGTTCTTCACATCGATTCCGTTCCTCAACACCTGGAGCCTCTGCCACTTGACGCCGATATGGTCGTGAAGGATATACCCAGGCTCTCGCCGGTCATTACTCTCGGGTTTCCTTTGGGCAGCCGCACACAGGAGACCTCGGTCAACGTGAGTGTGACCACCGGCCACGTTCGCCGCACCTTCGACACCCTGCTTCAGGTGGACACCTCCCTATACCAAGGGAACAGCGGCGGCCCGCTCATCGATGCAAGGGGAAAGGTCATCGGAATCACTTCCAGCGTAGCCGTCGAATATGCCGTCGCGCCAATACCGGTGGCCACCTTGCTTTCCGATATCGGCATGGTGCTGCCGATTACCCAGGCAGCCCAATTTCTGTCGGACATCAAGGCCGGCCAGTTCAAATGGAACGGTGTCATCGATCCCGGCACCGAGCAGATGCTGAAAGACATCCTGCAACTGGCTCTCCAGGGAAAATGGAAAGCGGCCCGGGAACTGTCGGAAGCGTCGGCCCGGAACAGCACGGATCCCGCGCTTGTAATGACGGCGGCCATGATGGCCTTTTGCACCGAAGACGCACCCAACGCCCGCCAGCGGTTCGAGAAATGCCTGTCCATGGACGACGGCAACCAGACCGCACGGTTCATGCTCTTTCTGGCGGACTGGCTCGGGGGTTCTCAAGAAACCGGTTCCCACCGTCGGCGGCTGCTCGCCCTCGATTGGCGCTCCCCCTACGAATTCATGGGGTATGTGACGGCGATTATGGAAGAGGAAATCCAACCTGAGAAAGCCATCGCAGGAGCCTACACCGATGCCGAAAGAAGCTGGATTCATTTCGCCGCCGGACTCCTCCACGAGCGGGCAGGAGACATTGACAGCGCAGAGGCGAGCCTGCGACAGGCGCTGCTGCATGGGGAAAGACTCAACTGGACGACTTACCTGGCCCTGAGCCGGCTCCGGGATATTCAATCGATGCGGGCATCCCGGATGGCCGATGACGAAGCCCGCCGCCGATACCGGAAGGATACAGAAGCGTTTTCAAAGGCCTTCGGATCGGCCATTGATGCGAGGGACCGGCTGAATGCCCGAATCGCCCCGCTGCGAATGCAGCTCATCCGGGGAAGGATGGGCCCTTCGGAACAGCGGCGTCTGCTGGAAGCGATTCGGGCCATGGATCCCCAAGACAGTGAACTACTGGTTGAACTTGCCTTCGTCTCCACCATGACCGAGGACTGGCACCAGGCCCTGAACGTCGCCCGGCAATACCTTGGCATAGAGGGTCGCGAAAGCCCGGGTAGGCTCCGATTAGGACTTCTCGAGCCACAACTTCTGCAGATCACCGGCAGCGGGCAGGCGGCCGTCGACCTACTCAACGACTATCCAGTCACCTATCGGGACGGCTGGTATCGCACAGTGGCGAAATGCCTGTTGACCGATAACGGTGAAGCGAGCCTTGCCGGCAAAGCCGGTGAAGACCCTGCGTTCCTGGTCACCGGCTATGCTGCGCTGGGCCTGTGGGCTGAGGGTTCAGGTGACACCGACGGTGCGCTTCGCTATTACAAGGAGGCGTTGGGGTCCTACATGGATGACGCACTGGAATACGAATTGTCCAGGGAGCGGATTCAACGGCTTCAGCAGAATACACGGCCGGGACACACCCCAGAAACGCCTCCGACAACCCCATGAAAGACCAAGGAGAGTGTCGTTGGCTTTCATGGTGGATGGTCTTGGAGGCGACGGTTAGCCCTTACCCCCCGGCAGCTAATCGTGTCACAGGAACGCTGACGTTGCCGTCATCTGCGCCGCAAAGTGCCGAAACGCCCCACATCGAAAGGATACCTGCCATGGCTACCGGGTACTGGTTGATGAAATCCGAACCGACCACTTTCTCCATAGACGATCTGAAAAACAGCCCCGGATCCGCCGATCATTGGGACGGGGTAAGGAACTACCAGGCGAGGAACTTCATGCGGGACGACATGAAAAGGGGTGACCGGGCCCTATTCTACCACAGCGGGAAGCACCCGTCGGTGGTCGGCACCATGACTGTTTTAGGGAAAGGCTACCCGGATCATACGGCCCAGGACCCGTCAGGCGATCACTATGACCCGAAGAGCACCCCGGACAATCCCATCTGGTATATGGTGGATGTGCGATTCGACGAAGCCTTTTCCCGCCCGGTGCCCCTTAAAGCCCTGAGGGAAGTGCCGGCCCTCGCCGACATGCTGCTCCTCAAGCGGGGAAACCGGCTGTCGGTGATGCCGATTGCCAAGGATGCTTTCGCCATCATTTCAAAGATGGGGAGAAAAGGCGCCTGACGCCGTCGTCCGCTGACTCAAGGGGACATGGTGTAGGCGTCCGCCAGCACCGTCACATGGTTTTCCCACACGGCGGCGAAGCGGTCCGGATCTGTCACCGGCTTTCGAATCATCTTGAGGCACAACGCCATCTGCTCAGGGGTGGTGGCGGCCTTCTGGTAGAGGTCCAAGGCATAGGAAGAAAAATCCCGAACCATGACGTCGAAAATCTGATCCCGGAGCGCCTCGTCAACCCCCTCCATGGCTGCGTTCTCGATGATCAACTGGCCGTATACCACCAGGGTGAAGAGTTCGCCCAGGCTTAGGAGAAAATCCATGTCCTGGGCTTGTCTGCTATCGGGGGGCGACGTCTTCAGCAAGTGCTTCAGGACACGGATCTGCTCCCTGAACACCGCCAGGTTCGGCAGATCGATGCGGTCGTAGGCCAGAGCGGGATCGTGGAAACGGATCTTTCCGAGGCCCCGGGTCGGACCCTGGCCGAATAGAAAAGCGTCGTGACCGGGGTGGTTTTGCCGGAGAATATCCGGATACCCACCGGGGTTGAAAAAATAGTTGGCCATGAACTTCACGATGAGCGCCATATTGACGTGAACCGTGCCTTCGAGCTTTGGCAGGGCCCGGATGTCCCTCGCCGCCATTTCGAAATAGGTATCCTTTTCAAACCCTTTGGCCGCGATGACCTCCCAGAGCAAATTGATGACGCTCTCTCCTTCGGTGGTTACCTTCATCTTCACCATGGGATTGTAGAGGAGATACCGCCGGTCTTCCGGGGAGGCTGACCGCATGTAGTCCGCTGCCCTGCCGGAGAAGAGCTTCATAGCCGTCAGCCGCACATAGGCGTCTGTCATGAGCCGTCGGACGTGGGGAAAATCCGTTACGAACCGGCCGTAAAGATTCCGACGACTGGCGTGGGCAACCGCCTCGTAGAGGGCATGGGTGCAGATGCCGATGGAGGCCCATCCAAGATTGAATTTACCGATGTTCACTGTGTTGAGGGCGGCGTCCCAGGCATCCCTTCCCGTGGACAGGATATCCGCCTCGGTCAGGGGGTAGCCGTGAAGGGCGAATTCGGAGACGTACATCTGGGAGTTGACGAGATTCTGTACGCATTCGTAATTCGGGTGGTCGGTTTCCACCGCAAAAAAGGCGTAGTCTTCCGTGTCCGAGTCCTTTCCGAATACGGACAGCAGCGCCGCCTCGTTGCCGTTTCCGATATAGTATTTGCCCCCATCGGCACGGAAGCTGCCGTCCGGCATCGGCGTCAGCGTCATTTCACTCGAATACAGGTCTGCGCCGTGGGCTTTTTCCGAAAGCCCGAAGCCAAAGATGCCGCCCTCCCTGAGGCGTTCGGCCGCCTTCCGTCGAACGGTGTCGTTCTTGCTCATCCATATGGGACCAAGGCCAAGAATACTCACCTGCCATGCGTACCAGTAGGACAATCCGTAAAAGCCCAGGATTTCATTGAACGCGCAATTGCGATAGGTGTCCCACCGCGCATCCGGGTTGTCGACCGCCACATCCGGGGGCGTCAGCAGGGTGGAGAAGATGCCTCGGTCTTTTACGAAATCCAGGAAGTCCCGGTACCACACGCGGTTATGGTCATCGGCCTTTATGCGGGTCATTCCCTTCGCCTCAAAAAAACGGACCGTCTGGGACATGATCTCCCTGGACCGCTCGTCCAGGCCTTCGAAGGTTTCGGTCGACGGATTTAACAGCATGGCACGGGCCTCCTTCCGGTGAATACGATTCCTGGAATGTTGTTTGCGTACTAACAAATTTCGGTACGGTTGCCGGCTCGTCTATACAGATAGCGTGGAAACGCTGCGGTCAGTGACGACTTCCACCCATCAGCTCCCGAAGAAACCGCTTGAGAAGCAGTCTCTCCTCTAAATTGAAGCCGTCGAGAAGGACCTCGTTGGTATCAATTCGAACGGCGATCAGTTCGTTCTTTGCCGAATCGGCCTTGGGAGTGGTATAAAGCCTTGATACCCTTCGATCCTCGTCGTCCGGGCGTTTGTCGATCCACCCGGCTTCCTGAAGTCGATCCAGGACCCCCGACAGGGTGGCCTTGTCGAGCACCAGGAGTTTTGCCAACTCCGATGCGGTCTGACCATCGCCGTACCAGAGCCCCTCCAGCACCAGGTGCTGAAGGCTTGTGAGGCCAAAAGGCTCCAGGGCTTTTTTGAAGCGTCCCTGAGCCTTTTGGTAGGCTTTGGCAAGTAGAAAGATGAAACAGTCGGGGATGGGCTTTTGGGGTGCCGGCATAGGCTTTTTTCCTTCGTATACGAACTTTTATCGCACACGTGATGGGTCTGTCAACACCCGAGGGGGAGAGGTCAAACGCGCCGTTGGGAAAATGGAATGCCTGTTGGATTATAGCGGTCTGCCAAGGTAAAAACAGCCCCGACCGCTGAGTATAGCGGCACCTATCTGTCAATGGAGCAACCCTATGCTATCTGGTATCGCAACGATTATTCGATTTGCGCCCACAGGGTCCGAAAACACATTTCAGATGATGATCGTGACAGCGCCATTTCCCACGATCCATATTCATCCAATTAATCGGATTAATCATTTCATATCCCATTTATAGGCGAATTGGGGTGCTTGCTGCACATACCGTAGATCTCGAATATAGGTGAAACTGCATATTTGATGAAAAGTAGCGTGGCAGGACGGTTGTTCCATCCGTGGACGCCGCCCGCCCCGGGGGATAACAGCGGCAGGAAAAGGGTCGATTGGCGGTCTTCGGTGCGGAAAGGGGCGGTCTTGATGGCAACCGGTGGGGACATCCGCCCCGTTAAACAACAAGGGCATTCCCTCCATTGCGGAAGGAATGCCCTAAATCTTTACTCAATTCGATTAGACGACAGTGACGTTGGTAGCGGAGGGCCCTTTCGGACCATCTTCTACGTCGAAGGTGACTCTGTCTCCGTCATTGAGGGATTTGAACCCGGTGGCGTTGATCGCTGAGTGATGAACAAACACATCAGGTCCACCGTCCTGCTCAATGAATCCAAACCCTTTACTATCGTTAAACCATTTGACGATTCCATCGGCCATGATGACAACCTCCTTTCTTTAAAATTTTCAACGTCACAGACTGGAGGGTACCATTTGGGCAAATGGAACTATCCTGCAGAAAGAAACCGCCCCACCGCTTCGGCAGGGCTTGATTGAATGACAGTATACTAATCCTTTAATCAGAGAAAGCAAGCGAATAGTTTGCGATCGGCAAAATAATCGGGCACTCCATTGGGGGCCGCCTCCGGCCACGAGGCGCCCA
>JASFIA010000018.1:0-11879 GCA_050122915.1 Desulfobacterales bacterium
TTCCTGACGCAGAACCATGCCCAGGTAATTTTCATGATGGTTATCGCCCAGACGGTCAACCCGGGCATAACGTGCATACATTGTGGCATACCAAGCGTTGTCGATGCGGGAGGCAATCTTTCCTACAGTTCTCCCCACCAAACGATCATCAACGCAGCCTTGGCGCGAATCAATATCTGGATTACTGGTTTCCCTTCCGCCCAGACCGGTGGCAGCACCAGTCTGCCCGATGTGACTGCCCGGGCGCTCACCGATTCAGAATTGAGCCGCAATGCGCTGCGCAAGTTTGGGGTCCATATTGTTCGGCACGCTATGGGTGCCTTAGGAAGCCTCAATTTTTTCAGTCTGGATAAATTTTTAGAAGACTGCGAGCGTGAAAGACGATCCAAATTGGTATTCGATGCCATTCCAAAGGAAAATGGTGTGATACCCATGTACTTTCCTGGCGACAATCAGGCTCTTGCAGGAATCCGCGAAATTGCCGAAAAAGGGAACCCAAAGGATGCCGACCACACATTGAAGAATGTGGATTCGTTTCGCCAGTGGGAGGATACCATCAGCCAAGCTTCCGAAAAGAAACGCTATTACCCCCAGCTCAACGATACTATCATCGATCCGATCCGAATCAATCATCAGTAAATGTTAGACGCTGTTTCCAAAACTGTGACCAAATTAACGCCGTTCTACTGAAATCTACAGATATCGGGTGACATCCAGTCCTTTACTATAAGCAGGGTAGCGTCAAGAATCTTTCGCACTTTTGATTACGATGGCGTATTTTCGCCCAACCTGGGCATTATTTGTTTGAAATGCTTTCAGGGCTTGCCCTTGGGCTCGTTGAGGAAAAAGTGGACTTTTGGTATGGTCTCCTCCAACTTCATGGATTGCGGTTGGCATTTGTCAGAACGGACATCCGGCTCAGGAATTGATCGGGTGGCAGGAAATCCACCAGGCGCAAGTCATGCCGTTCCCGTCCCTGTCCATCCAGAAAGACGACGGTGGGCACTCCCCTGACGTTATATTGCTTCAGTAGCCGTTCATGAACCGGATTGCCGCCTTGGGTGACATCCACCTTGATCATGGTGAAATGGAGTTCGGCCTGCCTGACCACCTCTGGGTGGTGAAAGGTAACCTCTTCCAGTTCCCGGCAGGGGCTGCACCAGTCTGCCGAAAGATCGATGATCACCGGCCGGTTGGCGCTTCTTGACTCCGCCAGCAATGGATCCGAATAAGGCTTCCAGGTCACTCCGGGTCCCTGCGCCAATGCGTTCCAAATCAGCATGGTAGACATGACCATGGCCGAGATGCCAACGGCGGCCTTGATCCATTCGAAGGCGCGGAAACCGGCCCGAGTTTTGTCGATCCAGCCAAGATGCAGGCCGGCGGTCAGTGCGACAGCGGCCGGGACAAGAATTCCCAACAACTTGGGTAAAACGGGTCTGAGAAAGTAGACCGCCATTCCCACCAGCACCCAACCCATCAGTTTCCTGACCCAGAGCATCCACTCCCCCGAGCGGGGAAGCCTGCTGAGGTTGCCAGAAAACAGGGCCAGGAAGAAAAGTGGCAATCCGAGGCCGAGACTCAGGGTAAAAAAGACGATGAATCCCAGCCAGGGGCTGCCCATGCCGGCCACCCAGGTTAGCAGGCCCAAAATAAAGGGGCCGATACAGGGCGCGGCCACGATCCCCATGGTCAGCCCCATGAAAAAGGTGCCCAGGTATCCGGCGCAGGATTTCGAGGCCACCTGCATCAGCCCGCCGGGCAGGCGAAACTCCCAAAGTCCGAAAAGGCTCGTTGCCAGCAGGATCAGCAGCGCAGCCACAAAGGCCAGCACCAAGGGATTCTGTAGAATGGCTCCCATGATGCCGCCGGTCAGGGCCGCAACGACTCCCAACACCGAATTGGTGATGGCCAACCCACCGATGTAGCAAAGGCCGTGACCGATCAACTGACGCCGGTCGCCTCGGGAACCAAAATAGGAAATGGTGATGGGGATCAAGGGGTAAACGCACGGGGTCAGGTTCAGGGCCATGCCTCCGGCGAATATGCCCAGAAGCGTCCAGATCATGGCCCAGCCGTAGAGGACGCCGGGGGATCCGGGCTTTGCGGCCATGCCGGCCAACCCCGACGGTGCCGATTCCACGGGCAGGTCTTTTTCTTCCCACTCCGGGTATCCCAGGGGATCGCGATATACGTTCTCGTAACCGAGTTGAACAGCTACCCGAGCTGCCGAGTCGCTTCGGACTCATGTGAGGCCCGCTCAGTAGAAAATAACGGTGCGATCCTTTTCCACTCCCAGGAGCTTTTCCAGATCGTCTTTCTTCTGCCACCGAGCCAACCAGGTCGGCTCCATGGGAAAGTTGACCGCCCCCTGGATGCGACCGCTGCGGTACTCCCAGTCCTGGCGGGTATCCACCAGAAGCAGGCTGCCTCGGTTGTCGCGATAGCGTTGCCACAATTCCTCGGTTGAGATGAGCCGGTAGCCTCCCTTTTCCGCTTCAGCGACCACATCGGCCCAGGTCGCTTCCTTGGGGGTGACCGCACCGTTGGTCAGCCACAGGGCAGCAATTGTTGCGGCGACGGCCGCGGCGGCCAGGAGTATCGTTTGGGAATTTCTCACTAAATGGATTCCTTCTATTTGACCATCGCTTATCGATCGTCGCTGCTTTGTTCCCGATCAGTCGCCGACTTCCACCGGCATCCCCATGGCGCGCCAGTCCTGGATGCTTTCTTCAAGCCGAACGGCCTTGAAGCCCTTATCGCGCAGCATTTCGACCGCCTGCACGGCGAGCACACAATAGGGGTCGCGGAAATAGGCGACGATCTCCTGGTCTCTATGCAGGCGGGTTGGGATTTCCTTCAAGTGGTCCTTGGGGACCGACAGTGCGCCGGGAATGTGGCCGGAACGGTATTCTTCTCTCGGTCGTACGTCCAACACGGTGACACCGCCTTCGACCACACGCTTGAGCAGGTCGTCGCGATTGACCCCTTGCATGCCCTCTTTGCCCGCAAGGAAGCGATGCGTGATCATATCCACTTCGGCCAGGCGATGTTCCGCCAAAGCGCGCATGGAGCGGAAAAACTCGCAAACCATCTGGCCGGCCAGGCGGTAGGTGACGTACAAGCCTTCCTTTTCAGACTCGATCAGACGCGCTGTGCGCAAGATTTGTAGGTGTTGGGAGGTGTTGGCCAGACTCAAGCCGGTTTCTTTGGCCAATGTTTCAACGGTTTTGGACCCCTGGCAGAGCAGGTCAAGCAGTTCGAGCCGCTTGGGACTGGACACCGCTTTCCCGATTCTTGCAAACTGTTCGTAGATGGCATCTTTGAATTGCCGGTTGGGATTTTTCATCTTCGATCTTTTTAGTATTCAATTGTTTAATTGATTACTAATGCAATGCCCAGTTCGAAGGGTCAAGAGGCTTCGTTGCAAAAAGGTTTCAGAAGGGAATTTAGCCTATTGAATACAGCGAACGAGGAGGCTGAACGGGCAATTTGGAATAATGCCGGTATTGGCGCGTAATCCCAAACCTAAGACGATAGAGACTCTGGGATGAATCCAGACTGTTGGCAAATCAGCAAAGCTTGCAGTTACTGCTATACCTTACAACGTCGTCTTCCCCAATGATCATCCGCATTTGAGATTATAACCAAAACTGTGACCAACTTATTGTCGTTTCTACTGAAAATTACTGATATCGGGTGACAGTCAGCCTTCAGTGAGAAGCAGTGAAAAGCCGTTTTATTTCGTCATCTTGTGGCACTCAAAGATAAATTTCAACCGTCCGTTATCATTTCGATTTCATGGATTCGACTCCCGCCTTCCCCCACCCTCTGCGGTTTCGGTGACTTCTGTGGCATCGACACTCAATCCGACAATTCGACCAGGAAGTCTATGAGCTTCTGCCTGTCGAGGTAATCCTCGATGATCGATTCCCGGATGAATGTCAGCTCCTCTTTGAAATTCAGGATGACCGCATGGTTGTCGGTCGCAAAACCGGCAAGAAGCCCCGAGGTGCGCACCTGGAGCCGGTGGGGGGGCAACACGGTGATGATCAGCTTTTCCGAAATCCCCGAATCAGGCGGTGGGGTCCGCATGACGAAGATAAAGCTCGGGCATTCGCGGGTCAGATAGAATTCGTAGCGTTCGAAACTGGATATGATGTTTACCGCGTTTCGAACATGGCGCTGCCGCCACCGCTTTTCCTCGGCGTCCGTGCATTCCCGAATATAATCCGTAAGACAATTGATGCAGACGAATTGCCGAACGGCATGGTCCGCGAGATTGGCCATCAGCTGTTTCCTGCGCTCCCGGTTGATCGCCTCGACCAAATCGGCATAGAGGCGGTGGGCCGCTGCCAGGGATTTTTCGGCGTAGGCTCTGTGACCTTCGGCTCTAAGGCATGAAGCCGGTCGCGGGCTGACGATGACATGATCGCCTGGAATGCGCTCCGCGGACAAAATGGCGATATCGAAGGTGAAGCTGTCCCGGATTGGATGAAGGGCGGCCGAGATGCGTGATCGCTCAGAGGCCTGAATGAAAACGGGGATATCGTCCTCGGCCAGGGCGGCTCGGTCGAATACCCTCAGCATGTCGTCAATCTCCGTCAGGCTGAGATTGAGGGCAATGGCGAAGGCAATGAGCTTCTCCCGCCCGACATTCCCGATGCCTCCCTTTTCCAATTCGCGAATGTAAGCGTTGGAAAGGCCCGAAACGGCCGCGATCTGATTGCGTGACAGCGGACTTTTTTTCAGGGCCGTGCCAACAAACTCGCTTTTCATCTGCTGGCGTGTCGTCATCAGGGACTCATCCATCGGGTTTGTCGCAGGCTTTCGATTACCCTACCAGAGATCGATGCGTTTTCATAGCGGATAAAACGACCGCTTAACGTTTTATCAGACATTGGGATATATTGAAAAAATAATTTTTAACATTTTGAAAAATATGTAAATTTTTATTTATATAAGACTATAAACAAAATTTTAATGGGTATTGAAATTACCGTTGACATCCGGCGGCGGAGCTTGATACGAGATGGACAGCCAGGCATTCAAAACCGGTGGTCATCCACCGATGCCCAACGGCGTCCCGCGCCGATCGACTCGTCTCAGGGAGCGATCCGATGACCAATGATCGAACGGACAGAGATGATGTGGTTGCCTTCACGGGCGCTCGCCTCATCGACGGTCGTGGGGGGGCGCCCGTCCCCGATGCAACGGTGGTTGTCGACAAGGGGCGGGTCGCCGCCGCAGGCTCCAGAGCGGATGTTTCGGTTCCGCCAGGCGCCCGAACCGTGGAGCTGAAGGGCCGGTCCATCCTTCCCGGGCTCATCGATGCCCACCTTCATGTCGGCAATATCGATGTGTCCATGTACAAGACCGCAGAATTGTCACCCGCCGTGTATGTTCACCGCGCCTCGCGCAACCTGGAGACAGCTTTGGACCTGGGGTTTACCTCTCTGCGGGATGCCGGAGGGCTCGACTTCGGATTCAAGGAAGCCATCGACGCGGATTTGATCCGCGGCCCCCGGCTTTTTTTGAGCATCAGTCCGCTGACTCCCACCGGAGGCCACTTCGACATGCGCCGCGGCAGGGATCTCTCCGTGGTTCCCCGAAACAGCATCGGCGTCTGCCCTGAAATCTGCGACGGAGCCGATGCGGTTCGAAAATCGGCCCGCGAGGTGATTCGGCGCGGCGCCGATCAAATCAAGGTGGCGGCCGACGGTGGCGTGGACTCCCCCAGTGATCTCCCGGGCCACTGGCAGTTCTCCATCGAGGAGATGCGGGCTGCCGTCGAGGTGGCCGAGTCGACCGGACGGTACGTGATGGCCCACGCCTACGCCCCGGTCCCTATTCAACACTGCCTTGAAGCGGGTGTTCGCAGCATCGAGCACGGAAACCTCATGGACGCCGAAACCGCCAAGATGGTGGCTGACAGGGGGGCTTACTATGTGCCGACACTCACCATCTACGATCTGTTTGCCCGGGAGGCGGCGGGCACCATCGATGAATTTGCCCAACGCAAACTCCATCTGGTTCACGAGGCCGGAAGGCGTGCCCTGGAATTCGCCTGCAACGCAAACGTCCGGATCGGGTCGGGGTCCGACATCCTCGGCCCCTATCACCATTTAATCGGACGGGAACTCTCCCTAAAGGCCGTCGAAATGGGCTCCATGGACGCCATTGTCGCCGCCACGCGGGTCAATGCCGAGATCCTCGGGATGCAGGAGACGATCGGTACTCTGGAAGCCGGAAAAGAGGCCGACTTGATTGTCGTGGACGGAGATCCGCTCTCGGACCCACTGATTTTTGAAAACGGTCTGGAAACGGTCCTGTTGGTCATGAAGGGGGGCCGTGTCATGAAAAACCTCATGCCCGGGTCCGGCTGCGACCAGGGGTAAGGACGGTGGTGTGACCCAAGACATCATTTCGCCGACAGGCGCCGGGGGGCTCAAGGAAATCGGTCGCCTTTTTCCCATCAAAGGGCGAATGGTCTACCTCAACAATGCCTCCATCGGACCCATGTCCAATGGGGTGATCTCCGCCGTCTACGACTTCCTCTCGGATGTGCGCGACAATGGCAGAAACCATTACCCGGAGTGGTGCCGCATCGCCGATACGGAGATCAAACCGACCATTGCCAGGCTGATCGGCGCCGATCCATCGGAGATCGCCTTTGTCAAAAACACCACCGAGGGGTTGAACATCGTCGCCAACGGCCTGGATTGGCGGGACGGGGACACGGTCGTCATCGCCGACATCGAGTATCCCTCCAACGTCTATCCCTGGATGAATTTGAAACGGCGCGGCGTGTCCATCAAATGGGTGAGAACCGAGAACGGGAGAGTGCCTCCCGATGCGGTCCGCGCCGCCGTCGACGGGCGCACCCGCCTCGTCTCTCTGTCCGCCGTTCAGTTTTCAAACGGGTTTCGACTCGATCTGCCGAAGATCAGCGACATCTGCCGGGAAAGGGGCGTTCTCTTCAATCTCGACGCCATCCAATGGGTGGGTGCGCTGCCATTGAATGTGTCCGAGGTGCGGGTCGACTTTCTGTCCGCGGGGGGCCACAAATGGCTCTTGGGGCCTATCGGAACCGGTTTTTTTTATTGCAGACGCGGGTCACTGGAGCGCCTGCATCCCGCGGTGGTCGGATATCACAGCGTCGATAAGGCCGAGGACCACATGGACTACGATCTCACCTTTAGGGAGTCCGCCGGCCGCTTCGAGGAGGCGTTGGTCAACTTCCCCGGTATCTGGGGGCTCAACCGAGCCGTATCGACCCTTGCCGACCTGGGGCCTCCTGCCATCGAAGAGCACATCTCCCGCCTCGTGGATGCGGCGGTGGAGGGGCTGTGCGCCAAGGGATACACGATCCTATCGCCCATGGGGCAGGGGGAGCGCTCAGGAATTCTGTCCTTCAGACATCCCGCCATGCCTGCCGACATCCTCCGGGATCGGCTGTCGTCGGCCGATATCCACCTGTCGGTTCGCGGCGGGGGCCTCAGAATGTCGCCTGGCATCTACAACGACGAAGACGACATACATGCCATGCTGGAGCACCTGCCATGATCCGGATGCAACCCGACCCAGACCCATATGCCAAGAACCTATCGTAACAAGGGGGGAAAGAAATGAAGCGAATCGTTCTTTCATGGATGGTAGGGGCAGCGGCGGTTATCGCTGTCCTGGCACTGGTCGTTCCCGTTTCAGGAGCGGAGCCCGTTCGGGGAGGCACACTCATCTACGGCAGCGTCACAGAGGTGGCCAGTCTCGATCCCCACGTGTATCAGGGCACCGCCTGGAAAGCCATCAATCTCTGCCTTTACAACAGCCTGCTCGGCTTCAACCGATCGGGGGAGCCGTCTCCATCTTTGGCAGAAAGCTGGGAAACGCCGGACGCCAAGACGGTCATCTTCAAGCTCAGGAAGGGCGTTACCTTCCATCAGGGGCAGCCGTTCACCGCAAAGGACGTCAAGTATTCCCTGGAGCGGATTGTCGACCCGGCCACCGGTGCCACTCTGCGCGCCAATCTGAAGGATATCCGGGTGACGATCATCGACGATTACACGGTCAAAATCGAGAAGGATGAACCGGACGTCACCATGCTCAGCGTACTGGCCATGGGGGAGACGTCCATCGTCTCTGAAGCCTGGATGAAAACCAATCCCAACGTCAAGGTGTCCGCCAACGGCACCGGCCCCTTCAAACTGGCCAAAAACGAACCCAAGGTTCGGGTGATCGTGGAGCGCAATCCGACGTATTTTGAGAGCGATCTGCCCTATCTCGACAGCATCGATTTTCGAATGATCAAAGACGGCGAGGCCCGCGTCAATGCGCTCAAGACCGGCGCCGTTCACATGATCGATACGGTTCCCTGGAAAGACATCGATATTTTGAAGGCCATGCCCGGAATCTCGGTGGACGTTGCCGACGGCGAATTCATGAACTTGTGGCTCAACACAAGCAAGGAACCGCTCAACGATCCCCGGGTGCGCCGGGCCATCTCCTACGCCATCGATCGGGAGGCGATCTCGGAGGCCGCGTTTTTCGGGTATGGCACTCCCCTGTACGGTCCGCCCACCATCGCGGGGACGTTCTACTATAACGACGATTTATCCAACACCTTCTCCCACGATCCCGAGAAAGCAAAAGCGCTGCTGGCCGAAGCCGGTGTCGGCGGTGGGTTTGAACTGGAGCTGCTCACCTATCATGGCCTGCCCATATACACCGTTACGGCCCAAATCGTCCAAGCCAACCTCAAGGAAGTCGGCATCGAAGTTAACATCCAATTGTCCGAGTGGGCGGCCCTTGTCGAAAAGAAGAACAAGGGCGACTATGATTTTCTTATCTACGGCGTGACCATCAAGAGCCCCGACCCCGACGCCTATTCCTATTATTTCGGGGCGGAGTCCACCTATTGGGCGCAACCGGTCGGCTTTTCGGATCCAACCGTGGAGGCCCTTCTCAGCGAAGGGCGAACGACCATCGATCCAAAGGGCCGCAAGGCCATCTATCACCAGTTGGAAAAGCGTGTACTGGAATTGACCCCCTGGGTATTCGTCAATTGGAGGGCCAAAGCCCAGGCATACAACGACAGGGTTCACGGCTATGTCCACCTTGGCGGTGCCCTGAGCGAAAGTTTTCCAGGGGTGAAAACGGTATGGATCGCCCCCTAAGCAAAGCCCTCCGATGCTGAGTTATCTATCGCACCGGCTTGCCGCCGCCGCCTTTATGATTGTCATAGCGGGGACTTTCGTCTTTTTCATCATTCACCTGCTGCCCGGCGACCCCGTCATGCTTCTTCTGGGTGACGGGGCGGCCGATCCCGAGGTGGTGGCGACGATGCGGCAGAAACTTCAGCTCGATCGCCCCCTTCACGTCCAGTACATCGACTGGGCCGGAGGTGTCCTGCGGCTGGACCTCGGCACCTCCCTTCAAACCGATCTTCCCGTGGTCGACGATCTGGCTCGGCGAATCCCCAGAAGTCTGGAGTTGATCCTCGCGGCGACGCTGCTGTCGGTGCTGTTGGGGGTTCCTTTAGGGGTGGTGGGTGGCCGTCATCCCGATTCTCCCGCAGGCTGGGCGACATCCACGGTGGCCGTCATGGGGTTTTCCTCGCCGGTGTTTGTGATCGGCATTGTGTTGATCATCTTGTTCTCCCTCAATTTGATGTGGTTTCCCTCCTCCGGTTATGTGCCGATGACGGAAAATCCGATGGCCCATTTCCGGTTCCTCGTGCTCCCGGCACTGACCCTTGGCATCGGTTTCATGGGGGTCGTCATCCGAATCACACGATCGAGCTTCATGGACGTCCTCTCCAAGGATTTCGTCCGGACGGCCCGGGCCAAAGGGTTGTCGAATCCGACGGTCATCTATCGTCACGCCTTGCTGAACTCCCTGATCCCGGTCATTTCCGTTCTGGGCGTCCGCATCGGAAATCTATTGGGCGGCACGGTGATCATCGAGTCCCTGTTTGACTGGCCCGGCCTGAGCTCACTGCTTGTCCGCAGTTGCTACGACAGGGATTACCCGGTGATTCAAGGCGCCCTCTTATCCATTTTTGTGATGTTCGTCCTCATCAGCTTATCCGTGGATTTGCTTCAGGGTCTTCTGGATCCCAAACGCCGCCTGGGCGGAAGGCAAGGATAACGAATGCATTTGGACCCGACGCCTTTTCAAAAAAAGATGCGGTGGCTCAGGCGCCACCTGCGACTGCTGGTTGGGGGCCCGATTCTCATTGCGCTGGTGTCGGCGGCCCTGTTCTGTGAGTCGATAGCCCCCGCCGACCCTTACCAGATCAACACCAAGGCCATACTCAAAAGCCCCTCGGCCGAGCACCCCTTTGGGACCGATCACATCGGCAGGGACATTCTAAGCCGGGTTGTCTACGGCGCCAGGGTCTCTTTGAGCGTCGCCGCCGCGGCGGTTTTTTTTGCCACCCTCATTGGTGTGCCGGTGGGGCTGCTGTCGGCGTACGCGGGGGGGCGAATCGAAAACGGTGTCATGCGGGTGATCGATGTGTTCGTCTGTCTACCGGAGATTTTCGTGGCCATCGTTGTCATGGCATTCATGCAGCATAGCCTGCAGACGCTGATTTTCACGATCGGACTCCTTTACTTTCCCCAGTTCGCCAGAGTCACTTACGGGGTTGCCGCTTCCCTGAAGACCAAGGACTACGTGCTTGCCGCCGAGGCATTGGGGGCAAGCGGCGCGCGAATCGTCTTCAGGGAAATTCTCCCCAATATGATGTCGGTGATCATCGTTCAAATCTCCTTTACCATGTCCTTCGCCATGCTGCTGGAGGCGGGCTTGAGCTTTTTGGGCCTTGGCGTGATGCCGCCACAGCCGTCCTGGGGACAGATGGCCGGCGCCCTGAAAGATTTTATTTTTCTCAACCCCTGGCCGGTGGTATTCCCTTCGGCAGTTCTGTTCCTGGCGGTGTTTTCCATCAATATGATCGGCGACTGGCTTCAGGACACTCTAAACCCGGAGATTGTTCGATGACGGCGTCAGCTCCGCTTCTGGAAGTGAAAAACCTCAAAACGGTTTTTGTTTCCGACACCGGCGTTGCTGCAGCCGTCAATGGCGTCGATTTTATCCTGAAACCAGGAGAGACGTTGGGGCTCGTGGGAGAATCCGGCTGCGGTAAAACCGTGACGGGACTGTCCGTTCTGCGACTGATTCCGGACCCCCCGGGACGGATCGTCAGTGGAGAAATCCGCTTCGACGGCTCGGATCTCATGAGCCTCGATGAAGCAGAGATGCAGCGGATTCGGGGAAACCGCATCGCCATGATTTTTCAGGAGCCCATGACGTCGCTGAATCCCATCTTTACGATCGGTTATCAGATATCGGAAGCCATTCGACGCCACCGGAAGGTCTCCCGCGCCAGTGCCCGGGAGCAGTCCGTGGAAATGCTCCATCGTGTAGGCATTCCGGATCCCCGGCGGCGCGTTCGGGAATACCCTCACCAGATGAGCGGCGGCATGAGGCAGCGGGCAATGATCGCCATGGCCCTTTCCTGCGACCCGAGTATCCTGATCGCCGACGAGCCCACCACTGCACTGGACGTGACGATTCAGGCCCAGATTCTCGAGCTGATCGACGCCCTGAAGCGGCACACGGGGGCCTCCGTCCTTTTTGTCACTCACGACCTGGGAGTCATTGCGGAAATCGCCGATACGGTTGCGGTCATGTACACGGGTCAAATCGTGGAATACTGCCATGGAGACGATCTGTTCTCACAGCCCCTGCACCCTTACACCCAGGGGCTACTGAACTCGATTCCTAAAGTCCACCAATCCCCGCCCCTCAACAAGCAGCTTCAATCGATCCCGGGCGTGGTGCCCAGTTTATTCGATCTGCCGGCGGGTTGCACCTTC
>JASFIA010000019.1:0-11857 GCA_050122915.1 Desulfobacterales bacterium
TGCAATCTGCTCGATCGAACGGCTTTCGACGGAGGTGATGACCGCCGCGGGTTTCACATACCGGAATTCGCGCAGTCTGATCGGATCGTCATGGAAACTGGCCACCACCCTTTCAACGTAGTCGGCGGGACAATAGTCGGCATATTTCCGCTCCAGCACGGCCCGCGCCACCTGCCGCGCAAAGGTCTTTGCCAAGGGCCTGCCAGTGCCGATATCGTCATAGACCAGATGGGGCATACAGGTATCTTCGGGCTTCACGGGAGATTCATAGTCGGTATTCACGATAGGCCTGGCGCCGTAGCGCTCGTAAAAACGAAGACGGGCGCGGTTTTCTTTCAGTTCCGACGGTTCCGGACAATCCCGGTCATCGTCGGGGAGGCACTCGAAGAATAGCCCTTTCACGTTTAGCGCCGTGGACTCCTGTCGGATGCGGTCGTATAGGGCTCCGCCGATGCCGGCACCGCCACGATCCGACGCCGTTGCAATCCAGTCCAGGAAGGCGAAGCGAATGGTCGGCTCATGCAGCAGCGTCGCAAACCCGCGCACTTTCCCCTTGATGCTTTCCGCCACGAAGAGAATAGTCCGGAAGCGCTGTTTGAACGGGTTTCTGAGCTTCTCGCCAATCAGGGCAATCTCTGATTCAGGTACCGTTGAAAAACGGCTTCGGAGAATTTCCTGAACCTGGGTCAGGGTGCTCTTGTTGACAGGCAGCACATTGTCATAGATGCGTCGAATGCGCAGCATACCCTCGATTCCTTTGGGTGATGGTCAGTGGCGTCCCCTCATATGCCGCGTCCGGATGGGTCCCTTAGTCCCGAATCGGCCATGATCCGGTCGACGGCATCAGCGTAGGCGATGCCTGCTTGCCCTAATGCGGCTGCAAAACCCGCATCAGGCGACAGGCAGGGGTTGGCATTGATTTCCAGCACCCATGGTCTGCCGGTATCGTCCACACGGAAGTCCACTCGGGCATAACCGTTGAGTCTGAAATGGTCCCAGCACCGAAGGGCCAGGGCCTTCAACCGCTCCAGCAAGTCCCGGTCCGAGAAGCTGAATTCGAATCGGCGCGGAGTGTGATGGTACCCGTAAGCCCCCTCGTCCCATTTGGCCCGATAATCGACGATGCGGGGCATCTCCTCAGTGTAGCCCTCAAAAAGGATCTCCGCAGGGGGGAGGATGTGGGGTCCGTCGGGACCGGCGATCAGGGAGAGGTTGAACTCGCGGCCCTCGATGAACCGTTCGGCGAAACAGGAACCGCCGAGGAGGGGCGCCCGGTCCCGCAGTTCTGCGAAAACAGTTTCTGTATGGCGCTCCCTGAGAATGCTGTTCTCATCCAGACCGATGGATGCATGCTCCCAGACGGATTTGATGATCCATATGTCACCGCCATCATTCCCTTCACCGACATGAACCCCATGGCTGATGCCTGACGACAGCCCGATCCAGGCAGGGGTTGGAATGCCGGCAGCGGCCATCCATTGTTTGGCCAGCAGCTTGTTGGAGGTGAGCAGCATGGCTTCGGCACAGGCCCCGGTGTATGGCATGGCCAGGGCATCCAGGCAGAAGGGCAGCAGGTGGATCAGCCGCCCCCGGCCGCCAATGGACTCCACGAGGTTGAACACCAGATCCGCCCGCCGGCGGCGCAGCTCCACCGCCACCGCATCCAGATTCAATGTGCAGGCGATGCGGGAGGAAGCGTGGCCCATTTCAGAAAGCGCCTGGGCCACGGCATCGGCCTGAACGATCACGTCCATGGCATCGGGGCCCTCGGCAAGGGAAACCGCATCGTGGACGATGACCACATGCATCAGGCGGCACTCCGGCGATCAACCGTCTGGAAAATGCGGGTTGCAGCCGAATCGATGATCCAGCGGATCAGCTGCTCATAGGGGATCCCCAGGTGGTTGCAGATGATGGGCAGATCCGAGTGCTCGGGATGGATGCCCGCCAAGGGGTTGACTTCCATAAATAACGGCCGGCCGTCGCCGTCGCACCGCAGATCGATCCGGCCTGCATCCCGGCATCCCAGGGTCCGCCAGGCGTCGAGAGCCACCGCCTGAGCTTCGGCCACCACCGGATCTTCCCCTGGACGCACCAAGCGGTAGAGAACCCTCGACTCGCACTCCTCCTTGTTGACATAGGAGTATACCCCCGGCTCAGCGGTTTCCAGCAAATGCACCTCGATGGTGCCCAGGACCCTGGCGTCGGATCCGGTTCCCACGATGCCGGTGGTGAATTCACGGCCGGGCAAAAATGGCTCGACGATCACCGGCTGCTTGAACCGGGCAATCAGGCGACGGCAGGCGGCTTCGAGGTCGCTTTTCCGCCGCACGATGGATTGGGGTGTGATCCCCTTCCCCGTCCCCTCCGCCACGGGCTTGACGAAATAAGGGGCGGCAAAGTCAACCTCCCGCACGCGCTGGGGGATGTCGACCACCTGGAAATCGGAGGTGGGCACGCCGGCGTCACGGACCACCCGCTTGGTCATGCCCTTGTGCAGGGTCAAACTCATGACCAGCGGGTCCGAGAAGGTGTATGCGATACCGTACATGTCCAACAGGGCCGGCACTTGAGCCTCACGACCGATGCCATGCATGCCCTCGGCGATATTGAACACCAGATCCCAGCGGCAACCGTCCACCAGAGCCGCAGCCAGCTGGCGCCCGTGGCCGATGCGCTCGGTGCGGTATCCCAGGGACTGGATGGCGGATTCGATGGCGCTCACGGTGTCCTCGCGGTCGAATTCGGCGGTCGCCTCCTCCGAATAGCCCTCGGCCAGATAGGCCGAGCGAAGGTCGTAGGTAATTCCAATGGTCAGTGTCATCGGTTGGCGCCTCCTTGGCACCGGAAGTATGTGGAAACAAGCCGCATAAGGCCCGTCGCGGGGCGCGGCCGGCTCGGCAGGTAGGGGGATATCCGTTAGTCGCCGCCCCTCGGTTCCGGATATCGAAAAACGGTGTTTTCGTAATTTTTCAGCAATAGGGCATCTTGGTCCCGGCCGGCCATATAATCGGGCATCAGGGGGATCTTGCCGCCACCCCCGGGGGCGTCCACCACATAGGTGGGCACGGCATAGCCGCTTGTGAATCCACGAAGGCCGCGAATGATCGCAAGCCCCGTATCGATGGTTGTTCGAAAATGGGACGAACCCGAAATCGGATCGCACTGGTAGAGGTAGTAGGGGCGGACCCGCATCTTGAGCAGGTTGTGCATGAGAGCCCGCATGGTGTCCAGGTCGTCGTTGACCCCCTTGAGCAGCACCGTCTGGGAGCCAAGGGGAATGCCGGCGTCGGACAGCATGGCGCAGGCCCGGTAAGCCTCGGGGGTGCACTCCTCCGGATGGGTGAAATGCAGACTCATCCACAGGGGATGGTGCTGCCGCAACAACCGCACCAGGCGTGGAGTGATCCGCTGGGGAAGCACTGCCGGCACCTTGGTGCCGATACGAACGATCTCCACGTGGGGTATCCCTCGCAGCCGGGACAGCACCCAGGAGAGCTTTTCCTCCCCCAGCATCAGGGGGTCGCCCCCGGATAGCAGCACGTCGCGGATGGCCGGCGTGCTCTCAATATAGGCGAAAGCCCGCTCCAGGCGGCTGCGGCTGGGGTGAATCGCGCCGTGGCCCACCACACGGGAGCGTGTGCAGTAGCGGCAGTAGGTCGAGCAAAAGTCCGACAGCAGCAGAAGCACCCGATCCGGGTACCGGTGCACCAGGCCCGGCACCGGACTCATGGTGTCTTCGCAGAGGGGATCATCGGCTTCACCGGCGGCCCAGACGGTTTCCTGTAGGGTAGGGATCACGGTGCGGCGGATGGGCTGGCTCGGGTCGTCCGGAGAGACCAGACTCATGTAGTAGGGGGTGATGCCCAGAGGCAGCACCGATTCCGATCCGGTGATGGTCGACCGTTCCTCATCGGTCAGGCAAATCATTTTTTCCAGCTGGGCCAGGGTTCGGATGCGATGGCTGGTCTGCCACTGCCAGTCATTCCAGAGTTTGACCGAAAGGCCGGGATAATGTTTTTTGCGAAACCATTTGGCGGCCGGACTGATGATTCCGGCCCGCTGGGTGGGAAAGCGGACAAGCTGTCCGTCAGACGAGAAGATGGAAAGCGCTGGGGCATGACAGGGGGCGGATCCAGGGTCGGGAGGTTCGTCTTCCCCTTCCTGGGCGGCCTGGACCGACGAGGCCGCAGGCGGTTCCTTCTGTTTTTTGATCAGGTGCATGGCGTCTTTTGTCCTTAGATAGAGAGAAGGTCGTCACCCCGGCTCGCCGTTCCAGAAGGCCGGGCATCGGCACGATTGCAACCACATCTGATTGGCGCGAGTATAGGCTTTTTCGACGGCGATGCAAGAAAAAAACAGCGGCGGATAAAAAAATTTTATCTATATTTTTCAATAATTTATAAAATATTTTGTTTTTTTCGGTATGGGCGTCCTGAACGATGGGAAACCATCGAAAAAAAAGGGCGACATTGGTGTCCTTAATGCCCCCTCTCGCGCCCAACCGCCGACGCCCTCTTCGACCGAAAGCCGTTTCTTCTGCGAGCTTTCTCCATGCCCCGCCCCAGGAGCCCGCAACAGATTCCCCCTGCACCCGTTCGATTGACATTGCTGAAGTTGGGATTGCCTCCTTAAGAACGCACCGCAACCGCCTTGACTATCCGATCCGGTTGTGCCATGAAAAGGTAATACCATTTATGGGGCTTTTTCCTCTTTGGAATCGAATTGTACCTCTAAAATACCATAAATTTGCTTAAAAGGTAGTACCATTGAGTGAAAATATCGACCCACAAAACGGTTTCACATCCGTCCAAAGCGGCCGAGTCAGCGAGGATATCGCCCTGAAGCTGGAAGCCGCCATAATCGACGGCAGCCTCGTTCCCGGTGAGCGCCTGCCCAGTGAGCGGGAGATGCAGGTCCAGTTCGGCACCGGCCGGGGTGTGGTTCGTGAGGCCTTGAAGATGCTCAAACAAAAAGGCCTTCTCGACGTGCGCAAGGGGGTGAAGGGCGGCGCCTACGTTCGCCGCCTCGAGGTGGCAAACGTATCCGAGTCCCTGGCCCTGTTCTTGAAGCAGCACCCGTTGGACCCGGAAAAACTCATTGAATTCCGTGAAGCCATGGATCGCACCATCACGCTGTTGGCCGTTGCCCACGGCACTCGGGCGGAAAAAGAGCAATTGGTGGCGAAGGCCCTCCGGTTCGAAGCCCTGTTTCGGAACCCCGAACCCGACCTCGCACAGACTGGAGAACTCGACCGGGAATTGAATATCGCCCTGTCCCGGATGACCAGAAACCCTCTTTTCGAATGGGTGATGCACGCCCTGCAGTTGGGATTGAGCTCCCACGATTTTGCTCTGTACGAGGACCCGGTCTACAGGGAGAAGGCCGCTGTCAACTGGATCGACACCGCCCGGGCCATTCTGGAAGGCGAACCGATGCGGGCACTGTCCTACATCGGGCGCCACTACGGGTGGCTGCGGCAGTGCGTGACCCACAGGAAGGGGTCCGTCGACAAACCTCCTCTTCCAGACTCAGAACCCTCCCATGAGAATCCCTAGAGGAAGCGAGAGTATGAGACCCTACGATTTTGTCATTATCGGCGGCGGTTCGGCGGGATCCGTGCTGGCGAACCGACTCAGCGCAAACCCGAACAACCGCGTCCTGGTGCTGGAAGCCGGCCGACCCGATCACCGGCTTGACTTTAGGATTCACATGCCCGCAGCCCTGACCTATCCACTGGCGGGCAGAACCTACAACTGGTGGTACGAATCCGATCCCGAGCCTCACATGAACAACCGGCGCATCTATCAGCCGCGTGGAAAAGTCCTTGGCGGATCCAGCTGCATCAACGGAATGATTTATATCCGCGGCAACGCCATGGACTACGAGAAATGGGCCGGAAACGAGGGAATGGAAGAGTGGTCCTACGCCCATTGTCTTCCCTACTTCAAACGCCTCGAGTGCCGGATGGCCGGCGCCGACGCCTATCAGGGCGCAGCGGGCCCTCTGTACCTGACCACGCCCGACTGCGCCAATCCGCTCTTCGACGCCTTTTTCAGTGCCGTCCGGGAGGCCGGCTATCCGGTCACCAGCGACGTGAACGGTCGTCAGCAGGAAGGCTTCGGAAAGTTCGATCGCACCACCTACCGGGGGCGCCGATGGAACGCTGCACGGGCATATGTTCACCCAGTGAAGAACCGCCGAAACCTGAAGATCAAGTGCAAGGCCGCGGCAACCCGCATTCTGTTTCAAGGAAAGCGCGCCGTTGGCGTCGAGTATGTCAGAGGGAACCGACTCAAGACAGCGTTAGGTGGAGAGATCATCTGCTGCGGGGGGGCCATCAATTCACCCCAGCTGCTTCAATTGTCGGGTGTTGGCAACGCATCCGAACTCACCCCTCTCGGCATAACGATAGTGGAAGATTTGCCCGGGGTCGGAGAAAACCTCCAGGATCACTTGGAGCTCTACGTTCAATATGCTTGCAAACAGCCGGTTAGCATGTATCCCGCGCTGAAATGGGTCAACCAGCCGTGGATCGGATTCAAATGGCTTTTCGGGCGAACCGGTGAAGCCGCCACAAACCACTTTGAAGCGGGCGGCTTCATCCGCAGCAACGACCGGGTGGCCTATCCCAACATCCAATTCCATTTTCTCCCCGTCGCCATCCGCTACGACGGCACCTCACCCCACCAGGGGCATGGTTACCAGGTCCATATCGGTCCCATGAATTCGGACGTGCGGGGTCATGTCAAAATCAAGTCCGCTGAACCGGACACCTATCCCAGCATTCTGTTCAACTACCTCTCCACCGAACAGGAGCGACAGGAATGGGTCGAGGCCATTCGAAAGACTCGGGAGATCATGACCCAGCCTGCATTCGACCCTTTCCGGGGAGACGAGTTGTCTCCGGGCGGGCATGTGCAGACCGACGATGCCATTCTCGATGTCGTCAGGCGGGAAGGCGAATCCGCCTATCATCCCAGCTGCACCTGCGCCATGGGTGCCCACGGGATGGCCGTCACCGATTCCCGGCTGCGGGTTCGGGGCGTTGAAAACCTCAGGGTGGTGGACGCCTCGGTCATGCCGACCATTACCAACGGCAACATCTACGCTCCAGTCATGATGATCGCAGAAAAGGCGGCCGATCTCATCTTGGGCAATACACCTCTGGCGCCGGAGCCCCTGCCCTTTCATCGGCATCACCAATAACGGCATGGAGAAACGCATGATGATTCAGGGCAGGATGTTCATCGACGGCACTTGGACAGAGGCACGCTCGGGGAAGAGACGCAACATCATCAACCCGGCTGACCAATCGGTGATCGCAACGGTTGCCGAGGGAGGCAGGGAGGAGGCCTCGGATGCCATCGCCGCTGCCCGGCGGGCATTCGACGACGGCCCCTGGCCCGGGACCCCTGCCGTGGAGCGCGGCCGTCTGCTATACAGGCTGGCCGACCTTGTGGACCGGGATCGGGAGGAACTGGCCGGTATAGAAAGTCTGAATACGGGAAAGACCGTCAAGGAAAGCCGTTGGGACATGGACGATGTTGCCGGTATTCTCCGCTATTTTGCGGGGCTGGCCGACAAGGACGGCGGAGAGGTCATTCCATCGCCCACCCCCGGCACCACCAGCACCGTCCTGCGAGAACCCGTCGGCGTCTGCGGCCAGATTTCTCCCTGGAACTACCCTCTGCTGCAGGCATCATGGAAGCTGGCCCCGGCCCTTGCCGCCGGCTGCACCGTTGTGATGAAGCCCAGCGAAATCACCCCCCTCACCACCATCAAAATCGCGGAACTAAGCCAGGAAGCCGGATTCCCTACCGGGGTGGTAAATCTGGTTCTGGGATCCGGCACCGAAGCTGGGGCTGAACTGGCCGAAAGTCACCGGGTGGACCTCATCTCCTTTACCGGAGGCATCGCCACGGGCAAGACCATCATGCGGGCTGCCGCCGGGAACGTCAAAAAAATCGCTCTGGAACTCGGGGGGAAGAATCCCCATATCATCTTCGACGACGCCGCCTTCGATCTCGCCGTCGACTACGCCCTGAACGGAATTTTCTTTCATGCCGGACAAATCTGTTCGGCCGGGGCCCGCCTCATGGTTCAAGAAGGGATCCACGACCGGTTTGTGGAAGCCCTCCGGCGCCGCATGGAACGCATTGTTCTCGGCAGCGGCTTTGATGATGAGGTCCAGATGGGTCCCCTCATTTCCGCCGAACATCGGTCCAAAGTGGAGGCATACGTCGGCATCGCCATCGAGGAGGGTGCCAGACTTGTCACCGGTGGCGACCGCCCCGGTCATGGAGACCTGAAGAACGGTTTTTTCTTTCTGCCCACCTTGTTCACGGATTGCCAGAACCACATGAGAATCGTGCAGGAGGAGGTTTTCGGACCGGTGGCAACCGTCGAGCGGTTTTCTACTGAAGAAGAGGCTGTGGATCGGGCCAACAGCACCATTTACGGACTCTCCGCAGGATTCTGGACCCGGGATCCGGACCGGATGGAACGCGTGTCGAAGGCACTGCGCTTCGGCACGGTCTGGATCAACGATTTCAACGTCTATTTCGCTCAGGCCCCGTGGGGAGGCTACAAACAGTCCGGTATCGGTCGTGAACTCGGTCGCTTGGGGCTGGAGGAATATACCGAGGTCAAACACGTTTTTCGAAACGCCGCCGCCACGGCAATGAAGTGGTTCGGGGTATAGCCGTAATGCATGCCGCCAGGCTGAAGCCCTGGAGCCCTTCTGAGGGGCGGCGCCACTTTTCTCACCATAACAGAGGAGGCAACATGTCGATATCCTTCAAGCGACTTTTATTTGCATTCGTTTTTATCTCTGTGCTGTTCACCCTAACGACAGGCGTGCCGGCCGGTCAGAAAATAAAAATTGCCAGCGTCGCCTGGACCGGTGTCACCATCAAGAGCGAGTTGGCAGTTTCCCTTTTGGAGGCACTCGGCTATGAGGCCGAAAATACCGTTCTCAGCGTGCCATTCGTCTACTCGGCCATGTCAACAGGCGGGGTGGACGCCTTTCTCGGCAACTGGATGCCCTCCATGGCCGGGATTGCAGACAAGTTTTTCAAGGACGGCACGGTCATCAAATATACGGAGAACATGACGGGCGCCAAATACACCCTGGCCGTCCCATCCTACTGCGCCGAGGGTGGACTGAAACATTTCAAGGACATCGTCACGTTCGGAGACAAGCTTGACTGGAAAATCCACGGCATCGAGGCGGGCAACGACGGGAATCTGATCATCAGGGATATGATCGAAAAAGACATGTTCGGTCTGGGCAAGTTCGACCTGGTACCGTCGAGTGAAGTGGCCATGCTGGCCGAAGTGCAGTCCAGAATCAAGCAGAACCGCTGCATCGTATTTCTGGGATGGTCTCCCCACAGCATGAACGACCGCATCGACATGACCTACCTCAATGGCAGCACCAACGAAACTTTCGGTCCAGATGACGGTACGGCCACCGTCTGGACCAACATCCGCAAAGGCTTTGCCGAGGAGCAGCCCAATGTCGCCAAATTGCTGAAAAACATGACCTTCCCCGTGGCCAACATGAACCAGATCATGACCTCGCTCTACGAGGACAAGGCCCTGACGCCACGCATTGCCGGTTTGAAGTGGGTCAAGGACAATCCCGAGACCTATACGAAATGGCTAGAGGGGGTGACCACTATTGACGGAAAACCCGCCGTTCCCGCCTTCGAATCCTATCTGAAAGCGCAGTTGTAGGCGGAAAGGCATTATTGATTCGGTGGTGTCAACGCCCTTGTTCCGGCGAGGGCAGCCAAGCGAAGGTCCTGAGGGCGCTCAACGCCTTTTCTTCGCTGCCGGTTGCCTCTTTTCGGATTGATGGTCCGCAGCCATGAACAGGGGTCATCCATGGCAATGACCCATGGCGCGGTCAACGAAGTCGGATACACTGCAGAAAATGAAAAAGGCAGAGCCATGAGAGGCTCTGCCTTTTGAGTGCCGATGTCAGTTCCGGTCAGTTTGTCGAATCAAATCAAGTCAGCGGGGTATATCCATTTGGCTGTTTACCCGGTGCGCTTCGGTGGTTTTTAGCCTGCCACGTCGATTCCGGGGTTGCAGCAAAGATGCTGGACTTCCTTCTCGCACTCGAAATTTGGTGACGCGTGTCGGTGTGACCGTAGTGGTTTTCGAAGTCCCAGTAGTCTTCACGTCTTTTTCCGGGACATATCAACCGTATTGCTTGTCTATATATAGATATGCTTCCGGCCGTTTTTGGCAAGTATAAACAATCGGTTGTTTTTCAATAGGGCTACCCTATCATTTTGCGCGAGAATGCCTACGAGAACCCCACCCATCCACCCGCGAGGCTGAATTGACATGGAGCGGCCTGCAGCCAGGGGAGTGGGTTGGGTCGGTGGCCTGAAACACCCGTCCATCACGGCTGAGGGGTGCTTTTCCATTGGTGAAGAATGGTCAGGCGCGGCCATGCAGACAGGGGATTTCACGGGTGGATCCGGGCTCGGTCGGTGGTCCTGCCGGAGTCCGTATCGCCCTTGAATCCAAGCCACAGCTGTGAGAAAACGTCCTCAACCCGTAAATACCAACAATGGAGGGCCCCATGACCACCCTGTTCGAAGAATCCGCTGTCAACGGCATGACCATAAGCAACCGATTGGTGCGCTCGGCGACCTGGGAAGGCATGTGCGACCCGGACGGACGCCCGACACCCCGCCTCATCGACTGCTACCGGGAGTTGGCCGAGGGCGGGGTGGGACTCATCATATCCGGGTACACCTATGTCCGGCCCGACGGTAAGCAGAGCCCGGGGAAAATGGGAATTCACCGGGATGATTTCGAAGGGGACTACACGCGATTGATTGATTCCGTTCATGCAGCCGGCGGTCGCCTGGCGATCCAACTGGTCCACGCCGGAGGACAGACCACCACCGCCGTGGCCGGACGGCAGCCCCTGGCCCCTTCGGCCGTGAAGACCGATCAATTCCCGGAAACGCCGGCCGAACTCACCCGGGACGGCATTGAGGCCATTGTCGCCGCTTTCGCCCAAGGCGCCAGACGGGGGAAAGCCTGGGGAGCGGATGGCGTTCAACTCCACGGCGCCCACGGATACCTGATCAACCAGTTTCTCTCCCCCCTCACCAACCGGCGAACGGACCCCTACGGCGGGGACATCGACAACCGCTGCCGGTTTCTGATGGAGGTTTATGGGGCCGTCAGGTCGGAAGTGGGGAGCGGCTATCCGGTGATGATCAAACTCAATGCGTCGGACAACCTCGAGGGGGGATTGGGTCTAGACGGTGCGCTCGCGGCGGCCCGGAAACTGTCCGAGGCCGGCATCGACGCCATCGAGGTTTCGGCGGGCACTCCGGCCTCCGGCGCCAGCAGCCCGGCCCGCCAAAAAATTGATCGTCCTGAAAAAGAGGGGTATCACCTGGACCTGGCCCGGCGAATCAAGGCGACGGCCGCCTGCCCTGTCATGGTGGTGGGCGGATTCCGTTCCTATGACGTCGCCGAACAGGCCGTCGCAACGAATGGGATGGATTATATCGCCCTCTCCAGGCCGCTGATACGCGAGCCCGATCTGCCCAACCGATGGCGGCGGGGGGACCGGTCTCCGGCCCGATGCATCTCCTGCAACGGCTGCTTCAAGCCGGCCCTGGAGGAGGGAGGCATCGCCTGCGTGGTGGAAAGAAAGGAACGGGAAAAGGCGTCACGGAGATAACCGCCTATCCTAAAGGCCGAGCCCGGTTCTCAGCCTCAGAAGTAACCCACCAACCGCCCCAGAATCATGGCGGTCAACCAGACCGCCATGGACAGGCCGCCCATGATCCGGATGCCCGGAGGCGCCAAATCGGAT
>JASFIA010000020.1:0-11780 GCA_050122915.1 Desulfobacterales bacterium
CTCCGGTTTTCCTACGCCAATTCCATGGACAATATCGCCGAGGGAATGAACCGGCTGGAAACCTACCTCAAGGAGCGGGACGGCTGAAGCCGCACCCGACAACCGTCTTCGATGAGGATCACATCCGCAACCTTTGTCACCAGTGCGGTCCGCAACGTCCAGTATCCACCTGCCGACCGGCCCGAGGTCGCATTTGCCGGAAGATCCAATGTGGGCAAATCCTCCTTGATCAACCGCCTGGTCCAGCGAAAACGACTTGCCAAAACCAGCTCAACCCCTGGACGAACCCAGCTCATCAACTTCTTCAATATCAACGACGCGTTTTATATCGTCGATCTCCCCGGCTACGGATATGCCAAGGTACCTGCAGCGGTGAAGCGCCAGTGGGGGCCCATGATAGAAGCGTACCTGACCGGACGGGAAACCCTCAGGGTCGTCATCATGCTGATGGACATCCGCCGTGAGCCTAAACTGGAGGAGCACCAGATGTTCGCTTTTCTGGCTGCGGCCGGAGTGCCGGGAAAGCTGGTGATTACCAAAGCCGACAAGGTGTCCCGGAACCAACGGGTCGGCAGGATCGCCGACATTGTCCGAAGCCTGCCCCTGACAGCCGACGATGTGGCGGTCGCATCGGCCAGAACCGGCGAGGGAGTGGACGATATCTGGTCGCTGATAGTCCCCCTGGTGACGGGCGGCGCATCCGATCGCTGACCCTCTGTTGGCGGCTCCCGGGTTGTATCGGTGCGAATCCATCTTACTCTTATTACTATCCGATTGCCAAAGAAGACGGCATCCCGACGGTGTCGTTGTCGATGTCAGTGCCGCCGCCACTCTTTACCTCTACCGACGCCGTTAAGGAACCCAATGGGTGTGACAATGCCAATGCAGGAGCGCCATGAATAACGAACCCACTGCTTTTAAGGCAGGAATGATCGCCATCGTCGGTGCTCCCAATGCCGGCAAATCCACCCTCCTGAACCGACTTCTGGGGGAAAAACTGTCCATTACCTCCAAAAAGCCCCAAACCACCCGCAACCGGATCCTCGGCGTCTGCCATCGTCCAGGCGCCCAGCTCGTTTTCTTCGACACCCCCGGCGTCCATCGCACTGAAAAGCTTTTCAATCGCCGGATCGTGGACGTCGCCTTCTCCAGCGTGGCCGACGCGGATCTGGTTCTTCTGATCGTCGACGCCGCCAAACCCGACCCGGCCGCCGAAACATATATGGTACAGAAACTCGCCTCTCAGTCCAAACCGGTCATTCTGGCCCTGAACAAGACCGACCTGGCGGGCAGGGACCACATCCTGGCCACCATCGACATCTGGGCCGGCCGTTATCCGTTTGATGCCGTGGTGCCGATTTCGGCCAAACAGGGTTTGCAGACGGATGTGCTTCTGAGGGTAATGGAGGAGCGCCTGCCCGAAGGATTCCCCTATTTCCCGGAGGATGCCTTCACCGACGTGCCTACCCGCTTTATCGTGGCCGAGTTGATCCGGGAAAAGGTATTCCGCATGACCGGAGAAGAGATTCCCTATGCCTCCGCCGTTACCATCGACCAGTTCGATGAGTCCGACGGAAAGAAGACCGTTCGCATTCACGCCACGATTCACGTGGAAAGGGACTCCCAGAAAGGCATCGTGATCGGCAAGGGGGGGCAGAAACTGCGCCAGATCGGGGAAGCATCACGAAAGGACATCGAAGCCCTTTTAGACAGACGGGTATTTCTGAAACTGTTCATCCGCGTTCAAAAGAACTGGAGCCGCGACACCCGGTCTCTCAGGAAATTCGGTTACTGATGATCGTCTCCTACCACCCCTTGTTCGAGGGCCACGTCAACGGGCTGGCCGCCGGTCGGGATCCCGGCTGCCAGGATGAAGAGAAACTGCGCAACGCAGAAGCGGTCGTTCTGCCCCAGGGATGCACACGATCCTGGTACCGGCTGGCGACCTCCTGTTGCCCCCACGTTTTCCCCAACTACGACGCCAGGTTTGCCTATCCCGGAAAAGCCGGCCAGGTGACGCTCTTCAGGAACCACGGCGCCGCCCATCCCCACACCCTCGTCTTTCCCAACCTAAATGCACTGATGGCCGCCCGGGGCGATCTTGACCATATCGCCCCCCTTCCTATCCCCTTTGTCTTCAAATTCGCCTGGGGAGACGAGGGGCGAACCGTACACCTCGTTGACAGTGAGGAGGCGTGGGCCGGGCTTCTCGACACGGCCAAGCGCTTCGAAGCCACTGGCCAGAAGGGATGTCTTCTTCAGGCAATGGTGCCTTCTGCAAACCGATCCATGAGGGTGGCGGTGATCGGCGGCAGGCGCATCGCCTACTGGCGGGTCGGCGGCGGATTCAAGGCAGGGGTCGCCCGCGGGGCGCAGATCGACACCGACAGCGACCCCGCCCTGATGGATCGCGCCAGGGATGCCGTGGACCGGTTCTGCCGGCGGACCGGCATCAACTTGGCGGGGGTCGACTTGCTGTTCAGCACGGACCCTGACGTCGCCGATGCCCAAACGCCGCTATTCATCGAGATCAACTACTATTTCGGACGAACCGGTCTGGGAGGATCCGAAGCCTATTACCGGATCCTCATGGAAGAAATCAAGAACTGGATTCGTCAGCTGCCATCCGGTCGCCTGTCCATGGAGGAGACGGGATAGTGGACCCTTTCAACATGGATCTGGAAGACGATGCCCGTCTGAAGCGGGAACGGCGAAAAGCCAGGGATCTTCGGCAATCCCAGTGGTGGAAGCGCCGCTGCGCCAAGGGGATTTGCCACTATTGCGGCCGCTCTGCACAACCGTCCGAGCTGACCATGGACCATGTCGTCCCCCTTGCCCGGGGGGGGAATACCACGAAGGGGAACGTGGTCCCCGCCTGCAAGGCATGCAACACCCAAAAAAAGCAACTCCTTCCCATGGAGTGGGAACGCTATATAGAAGGATTCCGGAAGGCCACCTGACCGGCGCCGGGATGATCACGACGACGACCCTTCTCCTTCGGAAACCCGTAAACTCCGCCCATGGCCTCCCGTTTTCGTTTGACGGATGAGGCGGGAGTCACTATAAATTCGGTGCATTCTTTTCCCGCAATCATCGATGCCCTGCCGGTGGACCATAACAGCCGGGCAATCCATTATCGACAACCAAACCCCATGATGCAGGGAGGCGTCCTATGCGAAAAACCGTTCCCGTTTTGCTCCTGACACTGATGCTCACAGCCGCCGGGCCGGCCCTGGCCAAGGACCTTCAAGTCGGCTTTATCTACGTCTCGCCTGTCGGCGATGCGGGCTGGTCCTACGCCCACGACCAGGGGCGTCTGGCTATCGACCAGATGGACGGCGTGACCACATCCTTTGTCGAAGCCGTCCCCGAAGGACCGGACTCGGAGCGGGTCATGATGAACATGGCCCGAAAGAACTACGATCTCATATTTGCCACCAGCTTCGGATACATGGACCCCATGCTGAAAGTTGCCGGCAAGTTCCCTAACACGGTTTTCATGCACTGTTCCGGCTTCAAGCTGGCCGAGAACATGGGGAACTACTTCGGCCGCATGTACCAGGCCCGCTACCTCTCGGGTATCGTTGCCGGTGCCATGACCACGTCCAAAACCATCGGCTATGTCGCAGCCTTTCCCATCCCCGAGGTGATCCGGGGCATCAATGCATTCACTCTGGGCGCCCAATCCGTCACCCCCGATGTCGAGGTGCGGGTGGTGTGGACCAAAACCTGGTACGACCCTGCCACCGAGAAGGAAGCCGCCAAAAGCCTCCTCGACGTCGGTGCCGACGTCATCGCCCAGCACCAGGATTCTCCCGGCCCCCAGGAAGCCGCCCAGGAGCGGGGCGTCTACTCCATCGGCTACAATTCAGACATGTCCGCCTTTGCCCCCAAGGCTCATCTGGTGGCGCCTGTCTGGAACTGGGGGCCGTTCTACAAGGAAATCGTCCAGCAGGTCCAACAGGGTTCCTGGCAATCCAAAGCCTACTGGTACGGTCTCGAACACGGGATCGTCGATTTGAGCCCCATGAGCGACAAGGTGCCCCAAGCCATTCAAGATGCGGTCATGGCCAAAAAATCCGCCATCGCTGAAGGCACGATGAAGGTGTTCACCGGGCCTGTAACGGATCAGACGGGAGCGGTTAAAATCGCCGACGGACAATCCGCCAGCGATGAAGAAATGCTTGGCATGAACTGGTTCGTACGGGGGGTTATCGGGACGACCGAGTAGGCGCTCAGACCACCTATCAAGGCGACACGCCATCGATGTGGACCTTACGACACTACAAGAGACAGGATGCCTTAGGCTGGCGATCCTGTCTCGTTTTATTGGCGGCAATCCTCATATCCATGGGAATCAGTGCTGCGCTGCTATGGGTTCAGAGCAAGCCTCCCATCGGGGGTCTGAAGCTTCTTGCCGTCGGGGCCATGGGATCTCGATGGGCCATCGAAGACTGCCTGATCAAGGCGATCCCCATCTTCATGTGCTCCCTGGGCGTAGCCATCGCTTTTCGCCTCCGGGTTTGGAATATCGGCGCCGAGGGCCAGTTTGCCCTGGGGGCTATCGGGGCATCGTGGGTGGCTCTCCTCCTGCCCCATTGGCCGTGGTATGGCCTGCTGCCCTTGATGGGTGCCGCGGCGTTTCTTTTCGGAGCGTTGTGGGGGTTCGTGCCAGCGGTCCTCAAACTCAAGATGAAGGCCAACGAAATCATCGTGACCCTCATGCTCAACTATATCGCCATTCTTGCCCTCGATTATCTGGTATACGGCCCCTGGAAGGACCCTCTTAGCTTCGGATTTCCCATGACCCCGGCGTTTTCCCCGGGGGCCGTCATCGGGAAAATCGGATCGACCGGGCTCAATTGGGGCCTTGGGCTGTGCGGGTTTTCGGGGGTGGCCGTCTGGTTGTTTCTTCAATACAGCCGGCTGGGATTTGAACTGAAGGCCAGCGGAGAAAATGCGCGCGCCGCCAAGTATGCCGGTATGCCCTACCGGGGGTTGGTGATCCTGGCGATGATGTTGAGCGGCGGTCTCGCCGGCTGCGCCGGATTCATCGAGGCCTCCGCCACTCTGAACCGGCTCCAGCCCAGCATCATGGTGGGCTACGGGTACACGGCCATTGTCGTGGCATGGCTCGCGCGGCTCAATCCCCTGTCCATCGGACTTGCCTCCTTTCTTCTGGCGGCACTTCGGGTCGGTGTCGAAAATCTTCAGCTTGATCTTCAGGTGCCAGCGGCTTTCGGCCATATTCTGGAAGGGTTGATCCTCCTCACGGTTTTGGCCGGGGGATACTTTTCCGAATACGGGTTTCGCATCCGGAGGCGCTCTCGATGACCGCCGAGATGATCGTCCCGTTGCTGGCGGCCGCCATACAGTCCGGCACCCCGATTCTCTTCGCCACGCTCGGAGAGATTCTCACGGAGCGTGGCGGTATTCTCAATCTCGGCGTCGAGGGAATGATGATCGTCGGCGCCTTTGCCGGCTTTCTGGTTGCCAAGGCCACCGGCAGTCCCGCTCTCGGGTTTCTGGCCTCTGGAGCCGCCGGGCTCCTCCTGTCCGGCCTCCACGGAATGGTCTGCATCGGGTTTCTTGGCAATCAGGTGGTCTCGGGGCTGGCGCTCACCATTCTCGGCACCGGCCTGGCCAACTATTTGGGCACGCCCATGATCGGACAGACCGCCCCGGGCTTCACTCCCCTTTCGATTCCATTCCTGTCCAACCTGCCTGTCGCTGGCCCATTGCTGTTCAATCACGATCCGCTGGTCTATGTGTCTCTCCTCTTGGCCCCCGGGCTGTGGTGGGTGCTCTATCGAACCCGCTGGGGACTCGGCTTGCGAGCCGCTGGGGAATCTCCGGACGCCGCATCCGCCGGAGGAATCCCCGTCGTCGCCTATCGTTGGTGCGGCGTGCTGGCCGGGGGATTTCTGGTGGGGCTCGGGGGCGGATACCTGTCTCTTGCATACACCCATTTGTGGACCAACGGCCTGACCGCCGGACGGGGATGGATCGCCGTCGCCCTGGTGATCTTCGCATTCTGGCGCCCCGGAAGAGCTATCCTTGGGGCCTATTTTTTTGGCGGTGTCATGGCGTTTCAGTTAAGGCTCCAGGCCAGCGGAACCCACTTGCCGTCTTCTCTCCTGTTGATGCTGCCATACGGCATGACCGTTCTGGTGCTGGTGTTTTCTTCATGGAAAGGCCAGGGCACGGAAGCCCCTGCAGCTCTTGGGACCAATATTGAACCATCCGATTGATATCAAGGAGATGCCCTATGGGATCAGGCGATCGCTATAAAAAGACATACCCGATATCCTGGGACCAGCTCCACCGGGACGCCAAGGCCCTGTCATGGCGACTGCTGGACCACGATTTCTACAAAGGCATTGTCGCCATTACCCGGGGGGGGCTCGTACCAGCCGCCATCATTGCCAGGGAACTGGATATCCGACTGGTCGATACCGTCTGCGTGTCGAGCTATTCGTGGAAAGACCAACGGGGAGAGGTCGAGGTACTGAAACCGTTCAAGGACGACGGAGAGCGGTGGCTCCTCATCGACGATCTGGTCGACACCGGGCGCACTGCCGAGGTGGTCCGACGAATGCTGCCAACAGCCCATTTCGCCACCATTTATGCCAAACCGGCCGGGAAACCCCTGGTGGACACCTATGTTACCGAGGTCAGCCAGGATACGTGGATTTTGTTTCCGTGGGATTCCGAATCCCAGTTTGTTCAACCCCTTGTGGGCCAAAGGCCGCCCGACTGATGTCAGCCACCCATGCGCCTGTCATTCGGCTCGCCGGCATCTCGAAGCGATTCGGGACTGTTCTCGCCAACCGCAACATCTCTCTGGATCTCTATCCCGGGAAAATTTGCACCCTCTTGGGAGAAAACGGCGCCGGAAAGAGCACCCTCATGGCCATTCTCGCCGGTAAGCTTCAACCCGACGAAGGGACCATATGGGTCGACGGCCAGCCGGTCGCCTTCGCATCGACCAAGGACGCCATCGATGCGGGCATCGGAATGGTTTACCAGCACTTTATGTTGGTGGAGGCCATGACCGTTGCCGAAAACATCTTCCTCGGACTCGATCGGGGATTTCTGATCAGCCACAAGCGCATGGAACAGGAGGTTGCCCGCCTGGCAGAATCCATCCACCTCACCATCTCCCCGGAGGCCCGCATCAGGGACCTATCCATGGGGGAGAAGCAGCGGGTGGAAATCCTCAAGCTTCTCATCCGCCACAACCGGGTGCTCATTTTTGACGAACCGACTGCGGTTCTGACCCCCGAAGAAGCGAAACAATTGTTTCATGTCCTGCAACAACTCGCCTCCCAAGGCAAGGCAATCGTATTTATCAGTCACAAGCTCGACGAAGTCATGGCCATCTCCGATGAGATCGCCATCCTTCGAAGAGGAGCCATCGTGGATCATCTGCCGGCATCCGCCGTCAGCACCAAGGCCGATCTGGCCCGGCGAATGGTGGGCCGGGAAGTGCTTCTGAACGTTGATCGGCCGCCTGTCGACACCCGCCAAAACCTCCTTCGCATCTCAGGACTGAGCGGAGCCGTCCTGAAAGATGTCTCCTTGGAGCTGCGTCAGGGAGAAATCCTCGCCCTAGTTGGCGTTGCCGGCAACGGGCAGCGCGAACTCGTCGAGACCATTTGTGGATTGAAGCCTCCCGAATCCGGATCGGTCGCCATCATGGGGCTGCCGTGGCCGCGGTTCTTCAGCCAGCGGCGGTGGGACGGCAATCTGGCCTTCGTGCCAGAAGACCGGCAGGGGCTCGCCACCTGCCGCCAGCTCGATTTGGTCGACAATTTCCTGCTGACCACCCGCCATCACTTCTCACGGGGGCCTTGGCTAAGCAAACCCTCCGCACAGTCGAAGACATCCCAATCCATTCACGACTTCAACATTCACCCTCCGGATCCCCGAAAGTCGGCCCGTCAGCTTTCCGGCGGCAATCTCCAGAAACTGGTGCTGGCTCGTGAATTCTTCAGGCGACCGCGACTCATCGTCGCCGAGCAGCCGACCCAAGGGCTGGATATTATGGCAACCGAAGAGGTCTGGAACCTGCTTTTAAAAGCCCGCGAGCGTGCCGGTATTCTACTCGTCACCGGCGATCTCTCCGAAGCGCTTTCCCTGGCCGACCGAATCGCTGTCATGTTTCGGGGCCGAATCGTCGATACCTTCCCGTCCGACGACCGGTCCAAGGTCGAACAGATCGGCGTGATGATGGCCGGTCTCAATGTCCACGGCCCCGACGGCTGAAAGGACCGTATTCCGATCCCGTCCGCCGTATCCGATATCGCCGCCGTTGCGCCCATCTCACCCTTATTCTATTCTTGACTTCTATGGTCGTCTGTGAATTAGTAGATTTTTTAGTCCCATAACATAATTGTTACTGTCATTCGTTCACACCGGGGGCCTTCGCCGCATTTTCCCAACCTTCCGCCGCAACTGCCGCCCGTTGCGCTTCCCGGTGATGAAACGGGACCGTTGCATCCGACCGTTTCGTCTCACATCCTGGTCAGACCCTAAAAGGAGGTAACCGTGTTTGGTTTCGACGCCATTTCCGCCAACAATGGGTGGTCCATGGCCCTGCTTGGTATCCTGATCGTCTTTTCCGGACTGGTCATTCTTTCACTCGCCATTTCCCAGATTCACAAGCTGCTGAACATATTAGAAAAGCGAGAATCCGCTCCAGAGCCCACTCCGGTCGAAAACGGGAGCTCTCAGGAGGGTTTCCCAGACCGCTGCCCCAGCGATATCCACGAAGTGGCACGGTATTTTCAGCCATTGATCAACCAACTGCCATCACCCTTCGCTTTAGCGGATTTGTACGCTGCCGCGACCCAAAAGAAATTCCCGCACCCCCATCTCACCATTCGTTGCCTTCGGGAAGCCGGCATTCTCGTTCCCCTTGGCGAGGGGCAATTTACTTGGAACGGCTGACAGCGATTGATGATATCAACCAAAGAGGGTTTCCATGATCGACTTACTGATTTCCTTTCTCACCAATACCGGCTATTACTTCATCGCCCAAGATTTTCGGTATTTCATCATGATCATTATTGGTCTGGTGTTTCTTTATCTGGGCATCATCAAGGAGTACGAACCTCTCCTTCTCGTGCCCATCGCCTTCGGCATGATCGTGGGCAATATCCCCTTTTTCAAAGGATTCGGACTCGGTATCTATGAAGACAACAGCGTCTTCCACTATCTCTATTTCGGCGTGACCACCGGCCTCTATCCCTCGATTGTATTTTTGGGGCTGGGTGCCATGACCGACTTCTCCTCCCTATTGGCACAGCCCAAACTCATGCTGCTAGGGGCTGCCGCCCAGATGGGCGTATTCTTCACCTTGTTGGGGGCTCTTTTCCTTGGATTTCTACCCAAAGAAGCCGCCTCAATCGCTATTATCGGCGGGGCGGACGGCCCCACCTCCATCTTTCTCACCGCAAAGCTCGCCCCGCACCTCATCGGGCCCATTGCTATCGCTGCATACTCCTACATGGCCCTAATCCCCGTTATCCAGCCTCCGATCATGAAACTCCTCACCACCCGGGAAGAACGGCTGATACGGATGGAGGAACCCAGGGACGTCTCCCGAAAAGAACTGCTGATCTTTCCGGTCCTGGGTGTTTTGCTTTGCTGCCTTTTGGCGCCGACAGCGCTTCCGCTCTTGGGAATGCTTTTTTTAGGCAACATTTTAAAGGAGTGCGGCGTCGTCGAACGCCTCGCCCAAACGGCCAGAACGGCGATCATCGATACGGCCACGATTCTATTGGGGTTCACCGTCGGCATGAGTACACAAGCCGACGTATTCCTGACCCCGAAATCCATCGGCATTTTCTTCCTTGGCGCCTTCGCATTCAGCTTTGCCACCGCCTCCGGGGTCATCTTCGGTAAAATCATGAACGCCTGCTCCAAGCACAAGGTCAACCCACTGCTGGGTGCTTCCGGGGTTTCCGCTGTACCCGGGTCAGCACGGGAAGTTCATTTGATGGGTCAAAAAGAGGATCCCACCAATTATCTGTTGATGCATGCAATGGCCTGCAATTCGTCCGGTGTGATTGGGTCCGCCATTGCCGCCGGCGTACTCTGGTCGTTCATGATGAAGAGTTAGGACACTATCAAGGAGGTGACGCCGCCAATGAAAAAATGGAGATGTCTTGTCTGCGGTTATGTGCACGAGGGCGATGAGCCCCCAGATGAATGCCCGATCTGCGGAGCCGATAGCTCTCAATTCGAACTCATCGCCGAGGCCAATGACAAGGCCTCACGGACGCTGCAAAGCCGGACCGCCTCTGAGATCCAACCGGTTATGAAATGGCGGTGTCTCGTCTGCGGCTATGTGCACGAGGGGCCAGAGCCACCTGAAGAGTGCCCCGTCTGTGGCGCCGACAAATCCCAATTCGAACCCATCGATGCCGACGATGCCGCCACACCAACCCCCGACATTTCTCCACCACCACCAGATCCTTCCCCCCAGATAGGCCCCACGGCGCCGGATCCCCCTCCCGCATCTTCCGGCCCCGCCTCCTCGGTCCAGGGCCTTTTTCAACGAATCTGGGATCATCCCCTGTGGACCGGGGCCATTGCAGACCTTGCCATCAAGCACCATGTGCACCCCATTTCGGTTCACATCCCAAACGGCACCCTTCCCATCGCCGTTATCATGATCCTGATTTCCGGCATCTGGAACGTGAGGTCCGTTGGCGAGGCCGCCTTCTACAATATGATCTTTATCCTTCTGTCCATGCCTCTCGTGGTGACCTCCGGCATTCTTTTCTGGCGACGGCGATACGGAGGGAGGCTCAACCGGCTCTTTAAAATCAAACTGACATGCGGGGGCATCGTTTTGGCGACCTCCCTGTTCTCCGTTTGCTGGCACATGGCCAGCCCAGATCTCAGCGTTCACCCGAGCATTGGATATATTCTTCTTCACCTGGTCATGCTGACTGCGGCCGGGGTTGCTGGATACTATGGCGGACGGCTCGTCTTTCATAAAAAGGGCAGCTGACATCAGCGCCGGGCGGAGTCGACTCCCCCCGGCGCCTTCACCCATCCGAGCCTTTATTCTCTAGCGTTTCCGGCGACAAGCCTCTCATTTCAAAAATTCCAGGCTTTTCTCTTTTTGCCCATAGCTGGACCAGCGCCATTGCTGATGGCCCAGCAGCGGGTGTCTAAAGGGCGTTTACTTTCATTTGCCCCCAAAACTATAGTTAACACTAAAATTTATAGCCTGTTTGCTACGGAAACACCCAATCCGGTCGCGCCAAAAGGCCACCCAACGGGGATGCTCCTTCCTTCCGGGCGCCTCGCGACTGTTTAGGGGTGATGTGAGGAACCGGTGGTTTCGAGAACCGAGGAAGGGCGATGACGGCAAAATGCCGCCCCTGCCCAACGCCCCTCTTTGATCACGGAAAGCGCGTATAGGCCGCTGTTCTTTCCGTCGACAATCAGAGAATCGATCTCTTCAACCAACACACCCGAGAAGATGCAACATCCATCGGGCGCTGTCATCGAGGACAGGCGGGGGAGCATGCGATGCAGGGTTGGATAGCGGAGGTTCGCCAAGAGGACCGAAAAGGGGCCTGTCACGGTTTCCAAGGGGGTGTTGGATACGGCGATGAGATGGTTCAAGTTGTTCAGCCGGACATTTGCGGTCGCCTCGGCAACGGCGCAGGGGTCGGTATCGATGGCGGTCACCGGTATGGCTTCCCACGCGGCCAGGGCGATGGCGAGGACACCGGATCCGGTTCCGATATCGATTCCCC